>JAYTVG010000149.1:0-2356 GCA_043744135.1 Deltaproteobacteria bacterium
CCTCGTCCACCACGCGCCAGCTGCCGATCAACTGCTCGCGCGTCAGCGGGCCCGCGGGCTTGGCTTTGGGCACGTCGAGCTTCACGCGTTGTGCACCTGAACGCTTAAACGCCAGATCCCCGTCGAGGTTGGGGGAGCTAAGCGTCAGCGTGCTGGTGTTGACCGCGTAGCGATAGGCTTCGGTGCCTTGCGCGACGTTGAGCAGCAAGCGCGCGGCGTCTGCGCTGTAGCCGCCCGACAGCGGCCCCATCTTGAAGCGACCGTCCTCCTCCAACGTCAAGTCGGGCCCACCGCCGGTGTTGATCCACGTGCCCGCCAGCGGCGCGTACACGCCCTTGCCCGCGAGTGCTTGGTACGACGCAAACATGCGGTCGAGGTCGCGGGTGAACGCTGCGCGCTTTCGCTCCAAGGTTTCGAAATGCAAAATGTGCGCGTGGCCAAACGCGAACAGCACCGTCACCTCGATCGAGCGCACGGTGCTTTTGTCGCCGCTGGCGTAGACACTGAGCGTGCGCCGCACCGCAGGCAGCAGGCCCACCGTCGACGGCAGATCGCCGCCGAGCTTGTAGCCGATCTCTTGCCGAAACACCGCGTCCACCTCGTCGAGCGCTTGCTTGGTGGTCTCGCCCGGCTTTTGCGGGCGCACGATCACGCGCAGCGACGCAGGCACGCCACCCTCCGTTTGTTTTTTAAACACCATGCCGGTGGTGTCGCCGGGCAGCGGGGCCAGCTGCCAACCGGGCTCGAGCTCGAGCGCGAAGCGGTTCTTTGTGTCCTCGTACGCTTTGGCGTGGACCGTGTCAGCCGCGAGCGCCACCGCCAACACCAGCGCCATCCACAACGCGCGCGTGTACGCGTGCAAGGTCGCAGGGGCGTCGCGTCGAGTCGGCACGAACACAGAGACGATCGCGAGTGCACGGCGATTCATGCGTACAGCATGCCACCACTATCAAGCGGTGTCGTGCGCCGTCGTGCGCTTACGGCGCGGGGACGCCAGCAGCGGGCGCGTCGTCGTCGGGGCAGCCGTCGCTGTCATGGTCGCCGTCGACGTCTTCCGCGAGCATGGGGCATGCGTCGACGCGGTCAACGATGCCGTCGCCGTCGTTGTCGAGATCGGGGCAGCCGTCGCCGTCAAAATAGCCGTCGACGTCTTCCGCATCGCTTGGGCAAGCGTCGACTTCGTCGGCGATGGCGTCATCGTCTGCGTCGGTGTCGTCGACCAACACGCGCACGCCTGCGAACACGCGCACGTCGGGGGAGCCGTAGCCCGGCAGCAAGCCTGTGCCTACGCCAGCCTCCACGCTGATGTGCAGCGGCAGTGCGTAGCGCGCCCCCAGCGTCCACTCGAGCGCGGTGCTCAGCGTGCGCTGTGCGGCCAGCAAGCGAGCGGCACGCGCGCTGTGCGGTGTCGGTTGAAACAAGCCAAACGGTTGCCGGTCGCCGGTGGCGCCGTACAGCTCGGCGAACACCAGCACGCCGCGAAGCGGGGGCACCACCGCTGCGGGATCGTAACCGACGCCCGCGCGCAAGAGGAACTCGGGGGTGATGTCAAAGGCGCCCAAGTAGCGCACCGGTTGGCGCAAGCGGTACGCGACGTTGGCCGCGATGCGCACGCCCGCCACGTTGCTCGACACCACCAACTCAGGGACAAACGCCAAGCCGCCCTCGCCCAAATAACTGCCGCCGTACACGCCGCGCGGGCCAACCGCAGCGAGCACCAGTCCCGCCGCCGTCGGCACGCTGAGCGTCGGCACGAACGCCAAACTGACGACGTGGCGATCCTCGCGTAACACGCGCACTTTCGCGGCCACGCGCACATCGCCGCTGCCGACGACGGCCAAGCCTGAAGTGAGGCCGGTGGCGGTCGCGAGCGCGCCGGGCACGTCGCCCGCCGACTGAAACAGCGTCACCGGCACGTCGACGCCGAGCTGCACGGCGTCGAACAACCCGAGCGACACCACGACGTCACCGGCGACCCGGTTTGACACGATGCCCGCGATGACACGCCCGCGCGCGTCTTTGAGCACCAGCGGGTTGTGTGCATAGTTCAACACCAGCCCAGCGTTTACGCCCAGGTGCGTCGACGTTTGCGCAGCTTCAGTGGTGGCAAAGCCGGACTGGTCGCTGGCGGGGCGAAAGCGTTCTATCGGCAAGCTTGACGCGTCCTGCTGAGCGCGCGCGACCGTCGCAGCCACGAGCGCGAGCGCGCAGACCCAGCGTTGACGTCGGTGTGCGATCACCCGCACGCGGCCCCGTGGATGCATCATTTGCCAGTAGCACTGCGGTCGCGGTCCATCAAAAAAGCCACCGTCGTGCACCGGCTTGGCAGCGAACGATGCAATTGATGCGCCGTCGT
>JAYTVG010000150.1:0-2352 GCA_043744135.1 Deltaproteobacteria bacterium
CGCGGCGTTGTCGGTGATGGTGCCGGCGGTGCGACGGTCGCGCTCGATGAACGTGACGTGGGCGGCACCGCGCGACAACGCCTCAAACCCCAGCGCACCCGACCCCGCGCACACATCAAGCACGCGCGCGTCCACGACGACAGCGCCCAACATCGAAAACACCGCCTCGCGCACCTTGTCCGAGGTGGGCCGCACCAAGCCGGCGTCGGCGGCGCGCGGCACCTTGATGCGTCGACGCGCAAGCGAGCCAGCCACGATGCGCAGCTCGCTCACCTCACACCGCCTGCGCTAACGCATCAAGCAAGCGCGACGCGACACCGACGGCGCCGCACTGCTGTAGCGCATCTTCCATGATCTCAAACGCGCACGCCTCTTGGCGCATGAGGTCGTTTGGGTCGATGCGGTCGGTGGCAGCCGTGACCTTGTCGGACAACACCAAGCGATGGGGCACCGCGACCTTGACGCGCGACACCAACAACGCACCCGCCAGCTCGTCGTCGGGGCTGGCACCACGCACCGCCGCCAGCACCAAGCCGACCTTGCCAAGCATGTCGTCAAGCGCCGCCAGCATCAGGCCGCGTTGTGCGTCTTCATCTAAGCCAAGCTCCAACTCCAAGCCGAGCTCTTGCTCAAGCAGCGGCGCGCACACGTCAGCGAGCAAGTTGACGTCGCCCAAAAACATTTGAGCGCCGACGCCAAACGACGTGAAGCCCGCGTCGAGGTCGCGGTAAAATCCCTCCGCGACACGCTCGATCGGCACCGCGGCGGCGCGCGACACAATCGCCAGCGGCCGATCGAAGTGACTCTCGCGTGCAGCGCGCACGATGGCCTCGACAGACGCGCGCGACGCCGTCGGTGCGTAGTTGCGCGCGTCGGGCGGCACGCACACCGCCACGCACGCGTCCGCGCGGCGAGCGGCACGCAGCGCACCGACGAGGGCCGGGTACGTCAAGCGCTCGAGCTCCACCACCGGCCCGCCCAAGCTGGCACCATGCAGCGACATCAGCGCGCCGCTCATGAGGGCGAGCCCTGGCGCGCGCGCAGCCGCAGTCGGCGGCACGAAGCGCAACAACAGTTCGCGGCCATAGCTGCTCATGCACGACCCCTCGGGTCCCGTTCACGTCGAAACATGGCGTCGCGCAGCACGGGGTGGTGTTAGCAGGTGGCCCAACGAACGTCGATGCGTTACCTATGTGTATGGACCCGCGTGGCCTCGTCGCCATCATCTTGACTGTGCACGAAGGCGCGCTCGCTATCGCCGCACCGTTTGCGCTGTTGTGTGCCGCCGTGCTCACGGTCGTCAGTGCGCGGCGCAGCCGGCCGGCGCGCGTGGCGTGGGTGATGGGCGGCGCTGTTGGAGCGTTTGTCGTGAGCTACACGGTGCTGTGCCACAACGCGACGGTAACACCCGTCAGCGTCGAGGTCGTTCACGTCTCGCGTTAGGTCAGGCTCAGCGCTTAGTAGCTGACGGCCGTGACGACGTGACCGGCGCTGTGGGTGGTGGCGGGCTGCACACCTTTGGCGGGCGCTGCAGGCTTGGTGGGGTCAAGTTTCGGCGCGTTTTCTTCGGGCATCAAAACGTACACGGCTGCGCCCACAGCTGCCGCGGTGGCAGCGGTGAGCACGATCGCGAGTGCACCCCACACGTACGTGTACACCGGGCTAATCACCGGCAGCGGCGGCAGGCTGCCCCCAACGGTCGACCGTGGCGACGTCGCTGCGGCGAACGTGAACAGGCCCAAGCCGACGGCCCCCGCGACGACCCCGCCGACCAGACCTGCACCCGCAGCCGCCCCGATGGTTGCTGGTGACAGGTCCGCGCCCGCTGCCAGCGACCCGCCGGCCGCCCCGCCCGTGGCGAGCACACCGAGCGCGCCGATTTCAAACGGCACACACAACAAGCCGACGGGCGCGGCGAGCCCTGCGCAGCAATACACGCACGGCCCGCCCAAGCACGTCGCCCCGGCAGCGATGCCCGCCGCGAGCAGCCGGTTGTTTTTGACCGCGTCCGCCTTGGGCAGCGCCTTGACGCCAGGCGCAGCGACCTCAGGCGTAAGCGGCGGCGGCGTCACCGCGGGGGCGGACGCGCCGGGCGCCGTCGAAGGAGGCGTCGTGGCGTCGGGCGGGGCTGGGTCCGCAGCGTCGGCCGCGGGTGCCGCCTCAAGCAGCGGCGGCGGCGCGTCGGCGGCGGTCAGTGTCATGTGCTGAGCGAACGCGACCGTGAACACCAATGCCAACATGGAGACCTCTGCGACGGTGGATTGCGCACCATGCCACGCGGTGGGAACGAGACAAGATGTTTACCGGCATCGTGCAGCAAACCGGCCGTGTCCACGCACTCACCGCAGTGGG
>JAYTVG010000151.1:0-2350 GCA_043744135.1 Deltaproteobacteria bacterium
CAGCAAGTGGCGCCGCCCGCTGCGCTAAAGACGCACCGCTTGTTGGTGATGGACCTCAAGGGCAACGACGTCAGCAGCGAGGTTGTAACCACGATCCAAAGCATCGTGGTCGCGCGCTTGGCCGAGTATCCCGAGTTTGACGTCGTGTCCGGCGAGGACATGAAGAGCCTGCTGCAACTTGAGGGCGACCGCCAAAGCCTAGGCTGCAGCGACGCGGGTTGCATGGCGGAGATCGCCGACGCCCTCGGCGCCGAGCTCGTCGTGTTTGGGTCCGTCGGCGCACTCGAGGACTCAAAGGTCCTGAGCTTAAGCCTGTTTGATTCCAAAAGCGCGCGTGGCCTCGGTCGCACCGTGGTGCAAGCGCAGTCCACCGACGCCATGCCGCGCTTGTTGCGCCCCAAATTGCATGAGCTGCTGGCCAAGTGGTACGCGCTAAAGGGGCTCACGTTGCCCGTGCTGCCCGTGGAAACACCTGAGCCGCTCGCAACCAAGCAAGGGCTCGATTTTGGGGCTGCCCCGTGGGTGATGGCTGGGCTCGGCGCTGCGCTCGTCGTCGTTGGCGCGGGTGCTGCCGCGGTCGGCGCGGTGCCGCTGCTGAGCTACAACAGCAACAAAGCGAAAGTGACGGCGCTGCAGGATCGCTACAATGGCGCCCCCAAAGACCTGACCGCTGCGCGCACCCCCCAAAAAGACTTGCGAGCCGCGCGCGATGCGTGGAACTCGTGGGGCGTGGCAGCATTTGACGTCGGACTCAGCGTGGCTGGTGCGGGTGTGCTGCTGGCCGTCACCGGGGTCGCGCTATCGTTTTTGAGCACCGACGTCGACGAAACAACCGCAGGCCCATCCGCTGGAGTGACCCCATGAGTGCGCAACGTTTCGTCGGACTCACCCAAGCGCTCGCTTTTGTCGCTTGCGGCGCGTGCATCGTGTTGGCGAGCAGCGCGTGTCGGATCGCCGCGAGCGACGTGCCCGGTTTCGGCGCTCCCTGTGGCGGCGGTTGTCCGGGCGGCTACGTGTGTAACGCCGAGGTGCAAGCCTGCGAGCCCGGCGGTGTGCGCATCGAGTTTTTCACCGTCGCCACCGCAGATGTCGCGGCGTCCACCTCGATCGCGGCGGACAACGGTGCACAGCTGACGTTTGCGTGGAAAGCGGCCGGCGCGACGGGGTGCAGTATCGCTGGGGTCGACGATTCGCTGCTGTCGGGCGGAACGACGGCGTTCACGGAGGCCAGGAGCGGCCCGGCGCAGTACCAGCTCAGCTGCAGTGGCGGCGGCGACGCCGACACCGCGAGCGTGACGGTGCAATACGGCACCGTGATTGTCGGTGACGTTACCGTCCACGACGATGCGGAGGTCGCCGCCCTGGTGGGCGCAACCGAAATCACCGGCTCGTTGATCGTCGCGCCGGGGTCGTCGATTGGCACGTTCGCAGCGCTGCAAACGCTGCAAACCGTCGGCAACAATCTTGAACTGTCGGGCGTGATCGGCCTCGACGCCGTGGTGTTGCCGGCGCTCGCACAAGTCGGTGGCTCCGTGCGCATCAGCGACGGTGATGACGCCCTTGTTTCGGCACAGTTCGCGAACCTGCAGTCGATTGGTGACGACCTGCGCGTCGAAAACATGCCGTCGCTTGAAAGCTTGAGCTTGCCCCTGCTGACCACGATCGGACGCGACCTGTACCTCGGCAACTACGATTTCCCGCAGTTTCCGGAGATCTCAAACTCCGAAACGGGAACCGCGCTGTTTACCGCGCGTCCGCTGCCGGCGCTCACGATCTTGGAGCTGCCGTTATTGTCCGCCATCGGGCGCGACTTTGACTGCGAAAATCTCTCGCAACTCGTCGTGCTCAGCCTGCCCGCGCTGCAAGACGTCGGCGCGCTGTTTTCTCTTTTGGGCCTCGGCGACACGGCGGCCGAGCGCGCCAGCGTCAGTATGCCGTCGCTGGCATCGGTGTCGACCGTCAACATCATCGGCAACCGCAACCTCGGGACGATCGAGATGCCAGCGTTGCAGCAAACGCACCGGCTGCTGGCGGCCGAGGACGTCGATCCCTACGCTCCCATTGCGTCGAATGCGGCCAGTCCGCTGTACCAAATCAATCGCGCGGTCTCGACCGACTTCGTGTACGGGACCGGATTTTTGTCGACGGGCGACGTGCAGATTCTGGTGAACCAATCGGCGCAAGCGGTGCCGTCGGTGACGTCCATGGATTTTTCAAGTCTTCGCACCGCGTACACTTTCGCCGTGCAATCCGCGGCACCCATCGCTGAGTTCCCGGCGCTGACAAACGTCGATGACATGGTGCTTGCGCCGTCGACGGCGGGGGCGTGGTCGTTTCCCTCCCTCACGAG
>JAYTVG010000152.1:0-2347 GCA_043744135.1 Deltaproteobacteria bacterium
GGTGCGCATCGAAGGCGCGGAAGAGGCCAAGACCGATACGCCGGTTTTGCCGCTGACGGGTCCCGAAGGCCGCCACCGGTTTGCGATGGTGGGCGACGAGATCGTCATCGGGCGTGCGCCGTCGTGCGACATCGCGATTGGCCACAAGAGCATCTCCCGCCGCCACTTACGCATCGCCTTAAACGGTGCGCAGTTCATCGCAGAGGACCTCGGCAGTCAAAACGGCACGCGCCTGGGCAATAAGCGCATCACCGGCCCGACGCCGTTTCGACTCGGCGAGAAATTGCAGATGAGCGAGTTTTCGATCGAGGTCGGCTACCTCGAGTCGCCGGCGACCGGTGCGATGGACAAAGCGTCAAAGACGATGATGATCGATCGATCCGAGCTCGCCAACGCGGCCTACGTCGGTGGCGATTTTGAAAAGATGCAGTCCAACGCCAACTCGCAAGTCGTGCAGGTCGGCAACATGGACCTCGGCGATGACGAGCCGGAGGAAAGTGGCACCGCGGGCGTTCCTGAGTTCCCGCCACCGCCGCCGCCGCCAAAACCGAGGAAGGCCGCACCGGCGCCACCACCCGCGCCACCACCCGCGCAGGTCATCAAAGCCGCGAAAAAACCGCAGCTGCCGTGGCTCGCCGTGACCCATCCCGACCTGCGCAAAGAGCAAGCCGTGCAACTGGCGCAAGATGTCACGGTGCTGGGGGAGGACGGCAGCAGCGATGACGGCACCGGCGGCCGCACGTACGCCAACCAAGCGTATGTGTTGTTCACGCGCTTGGGCGGCACCGTCATCGCCAGCTCAGCGGGCGATCGGCGCCTCATCACCGTCAACGGCAAGCCGTGCCTGTTTTGCGCGCTGCAGCCGCAAGACGTCGTGGAGTTGGGCTTGCTGAGCGCGGTTTTTCATCTGCCGGGCTAGCTCCCACATCGTCAGTGCACACGGGTGGTTGCGCGTGCTGAAAGCGACATCAGCGCGGTGTGGTGTGGTCCGCTGGCCTGCGGGCAGTTGCGCGCTACACTGCTGCGGTGACGCCGCCGACACCCAAGCCTCAAGTGCTCAAGCCGCCTGCGCTGCTGCCGGTGCTCGGACCGTTGGTCGCCGTCGACGGCGAGTGCCCGTATTTCAAAGATGGACGCGTAACGTCCACGTTGTTTGCGGTGCCGGGTGTGCTGTCGGGCGCTGAGTACGAAGTCGCGATGGGCCTCGGCATGCGTCGATCGGGCGCCGTCGTGTATCGACCGGTGTGCGACGGCTGCCGCAAATGCCAGCCGTTTCGCGTCGACGTCACGAAGTTTATCGCGTCGCGTTCGCAGCGGCGCGTCGTCAAGCGCTGCGAGGGGCGTTTCACGGTCACGGTCGGGCGTCCCGTCAGCGACGCCGAACACCTCGAGCTGTACGCCCGTTACCAACGCGAGCAGCATGGCGCCGATGGCCAAAGCCCTGACGCCGACAGCTACGAACGTTTTTTGTGCGAGACCCTCACCGATACGTTTGAGCTCACATGGCGTGATCGCGACGGTTCGCTCGCGGCGGTCGGTGTCATCGACGTGGTCCCCGACGGCGTATCGACGGTGTACTTTTTTTGGGAGCCGCGGCTGCGCGATTTGTCGCTCGGCGTGTACTCAGCGCTGTACGAAATCGAGCTCTGTCGGCAGTGGAACAAGCGCTACTACTACCTTGGTTACGTGGTCCCTGGCGCAGCGACGATGGCGTACAAAGCCGGCTACCACGGCGGCGAAGTCTCCAATGGCACGACGTGGGAAGCGGTGCCGACGCGAGACGTCGACGATCCGCAAACCGCGGCATGCCTCGCGCAGGCGGAAAGCCTCAGCCAGCGCGCCGATGCGCAGCACTTTCGACTTGCGCCGCAAAACCCGTCGCCGCCTGCTGCGCGCCCTTAGCGTCGGTGTTTTTTCGTGCGAGCCGACACAAAAACTTGAGTCCTACCCGGTTTTGTCCGTAAACCTGTGCACAATGTCCGACGACTCGAGCGGCTTCGCGCTGCGCTTCATTTCAGGGAAATACCAAGGCGGGGAATACCCGCTCCCCAGTGAGCGGGAGATCATCATCGGCCGTGGCGGCGAGTTGGACATCGTCCTCGTCGAAGACATGGTGTCGCGCAAGCACGCGAAGCTCACCGTGCAGGCGGGCAAAGTGGTGATCCAAGACCTCGGCAGCACCAACGGCACTTTCGTCAACGGCGAAAAGATCAAAAAGGCGCGCCTCAAAGAGGGCGATCGTGTGCTCATCGGCACCAGCATCTTAAAGATGATCTCGGCCGCCGAGGCGAGTCAGCAGATGACCGGCACGCGGGAAGAAATAAACGCTTCGCTTGACGCGCTCGGT
>JAYTVG010000153.1:0-2345 GCA_043744135.1 Deltaproteobacteria bacterium
GTTCGCGGCCGTTTGATCGCGCGATGGGCGCCAAGTGGCGTCTTGTGTGGTGTCGGCGCTGGGCGGCGCGTTGTGCGACTCACGATTGGTGGCCTCGCGCACGAACTCATCGGCGGTGTCACCCGCGTGCGCTGCACGTCTCGCCTCAGCATCGATCGCGCGGACGTGCGTGGCGGGCTGCGCACTTTGGTCACGCGTTGCGCCGCTGCGCAGGCGGGGCACATCGTCGACCTCGGTGGCTGAAGCATTCAACACGTTCGGAGATGCTTGCGAGATGTTAAAAATTGCTGTCGATTCGGTCTTTGCCACTGGCAACGACGCGTGCTGCTCAGCCTCTAGCGCACGCAGGTTGAACATCACCGTGGATTCGGTGCGAGCCACAGGCAACGCTTGCGCCGTGCGGTGCGTGCCCGCGTCGCCAGGTCGGGGAAACTGCTTGTCGACTTCGCCGAGCAGCGCCAACGCCGCCTCTTCGACGGCATTTGCACCGTCGCCTTGCTGGTCGCGTTCGTCGACACTGGCGACATCGTCTGAGTGAAGCGACCGCAGCGACGAAAACGGATTGGAACGCTCACCCGTGCTGGTGGCGCCCTTCAATGGATCCGCGAGGGTGTCATCGCTGATGGTCGGCACCTGCGAGGCATGTTCGGCGAGCGCCTCGGCGAGGTCGTTACCGTCTTGCCAGCGCAGTTGCGGATCCCGTTCAAGCGCGCGCGCCAACACACGCCGCAACGCCAGTGGCACCGGGCCGTCCGCGAGCATCCGGTGTTTGGCGTCGTCCCCCTGCGCCGACTGCATCAACGATGCGGGGTCGACGTGGCTGCGCAGCGGGCGGTTCATCGTGATGATGTAAAACAACGCACCGAGCGCAAACACGTCGGTGGCGGGCGAGACGTCGTCGCCGAGAATTTGCTCGGGCGCCAGATAGTTAGGAGTGCCGACCAGTTGATCCCGACGCGTGATTTGCGTGCTGCCCTCAATCTTACAGATGCCAAAGTCGCCGATGAGCGCGCGGTTGTTCATCGAGATGAAGATGTTCGCAGGCTTGACGTCGCGGTGAACAATACCGCGCTCATGTGCCGCCCCAAGCCCCGACGCGATCTGCATGACGACGGCGGCGGCGGCGGCGGCATCGAGGGCACCCCGTTGCTGCACCAACTGCGCGAGCGTCAGGCCGTCGATGAACTCCATGGAATAAAACAACAGCCAGCCGAGGTCGGCGTCGTCTGCTTCGCCAGCGTCAAATACATGCACGACGTTTTCGTGGTTGACCTGCGTGAGCGCTTGCACTTCGCGCACGAAGCGTTGACGCCGTTGGTTGCGCTGCGTGCTGCCACCGCCAAGTGCTGCCACCGCGGTGGTTTTGAGCGCAACCAGGCGCCCGGTGTTGGTGTCTTGCGCGACGTAGACCACGCCCATGCCACCGCGCCCGAGCTCGCGCTCGATGCGGTAGCGCCCGAGGGTTTTTCCTGCGCGCGCTGTGGGTTGCCTCGACACGGTGGGTGAGGCTACCGCGCCACGCGAGTTTTGACACGCAGCCTGGCCGTCTTTTGAAGCGTCGATATCGCTCGGCAACGGTCCGTCGGCGTTGAGGCGTCGGCGCAATCCGTCGCGTCATGTTCGGTGGTGTTGCGAGTGGCGCGCAAATGCTGCACGCCACCTCGATGTCTGATCCTGAACGCCCGTCGCCCAAACCCGCCGATAAACCGCAGCTGCAAATCCAAGTCCCGCCCGACGTCGCCCAGGGTGCGTACGTCAATCTCACGTTGGTCAACCACACCGAGACCGAGTTTGTGCTCGACTTCGTGTTTATCCAGCCGCTTGAGCCACGCGCCAGCGTCAGATCGCGCGTCATCTCGTCGCCAAAACACGCCAAGCGTTTGTGGCTCGCGCTGCAAGACAACCTCGCGCGCTATGAACAGCGCTACGGCCCCATCGACGCCACGACGCCGGACGGCAAACCTGTGCACTGACGCACCCGAGACCCGCGACCGCAGTTGATCCGTGATCAGCGGGGCCCGTGATGCGCGCTCGCGCGTTATTTTTTGTTCTCGTCGTCCGGCAGCGGCGACGCGGCACCTTGGCCGGCCACTTGCGTAACCGGGCGCCGTGCCTGCTCGGCCTTGAGTTTTTCAATGTCGACGACCGGCATCGTCCCAAGGAGCGTGCCCTTCGGGGCCGTGGCGTTGCGAAGCGGCGCGGCAGGCGACGCAGCGATGGGGACCGCCGCCTTCGTGCCTGCGCGCACCATCGGCACCGCGACGGGCGGAGGTGGTGGCGCAGGCGGCACCGCCGCAACCGGCGGAGGCGGAGGCGCAGCGCGCGGTGGCGGCGGTGGTGGCGGC
>JAYTVG010000154.1:0-7633 GCA_043744135.1 Deltaproteobacteria bacterium
GATCGAAGCGTGGATCGACGCAGCGCTCGGCACGTCACACGCCGCGTCGTACGTCATCACACACGCAGACGGCAACACCACCGCGAGCATCGATCAAAGCGCAGTGACGACGTCGGGGTGGGTGTCGCTCGGCGCGTACCGCTTCGGCACCGGCGCGGGACAAAAGGTGCGCCTCAACGACAACACCGGCGAAGCGGGCAGCCTCAACCGCGACCTCGTTCTCGATGCAGTTCGCGTCACGCCCGTCGACGCCACCGTGACCGTCGAGTGCGCGCAAGTGCAGGTCGACGTCCAAGGCACGATGCTCAACGTGCGCCCACAGCCCAACACCAACCAAAGCGCGCTCACCGCACTCGACGACGGTGCTATCGTCGATCGCTTGCAAACGGTGACGGGCCAAAACGTCTCGGGCACGACCACGTGGTACCTTGTCGACGCCGACGGCACCGAGGGTTACGTCAGCGGCGCATACGCCCACTGTCTGTAGCGCGGGTCGTCATCGAGCCGTGCGCTCGCGCATTTCGTTTGTTCTTTCCCAGGGTCGGTACCCCTACCAACCTTGGGAGTAAGCAACGAAAAACCCCGACCTACGCCACGCCAAACGCTTCGGTGTAAAGCGTTCGGCAACAGCGAGGCTGAGCACGGTCCGACGCTTTAGCGCCGCCGACGTCGTGCGCCACGATCGCGACCGCCACCGCCGTCGCGGCCGCCGCGTCCACGTCCGCCCCCGCCGCCCTGCGCGACGGATGCGGTGCGCTGACGTGGACCGCGTTCGCTGACGCGCGCTTGCCGATAGTTGGCTTGGTGTGCGTGGGCGATGGCCTTCCACAACCCCACCTCGTCGAGCGCCTTGCCTGCCGCGTGATCGCGCATCGTCAACAGCAACAACGCTTCACGAAACGACGGCCGCGACACGACCGCGCGCGCGTGTTGCCCGTGACGACGTGCGGGATGCAACTCATCTTGCGCGAGCAGCAGCATGGGGATGCGCTCGCGATCGATGCGCGTGAGACGAATGCGGTCGGTCCATTTTTGCGCGAGCTCTTCAAACCAGCCGACAAAATCGGTCGTGGAGTGACGCATCGCCTCGTACGCCGGCACCAACAACGCCGCGAGCACGACAGCGCTGGTCAGGTCCGCATCGCGCGTCTTGACGGCGTCGAGCGTGCCGAGCATCGCCTTCAAACGTGCGTGTCGCTCCTCGCTGGTGGGGATCGGCGCCACGACGTCGACGACGATGGGGGCGAGCACCACCGCCTCAGCGACCGAGCCGGGCGCGTCTGCATCAACGACGGGCGCAGCGCTATCGGCTAGGCCGCTGAGCTCAGTGGTATCGGCCGCTTGTTCGTTAACGTGAGCTGTGTCGGCGGCGACAGGCAGCGCTTGCACTGTGATCGGCGCTGCGATGAGCGCCATGTCGCGCGCGCTGGCGAGTTCGGGCATCACTGCGTCAAGCACGCCAAGCTCGTCGCACAACGCGATCGACTTTTGCGCGTGGCCCGACGTCAACAACCGCAACAGCTCCTCTTGCAAGCGCGCGGGCGCGCAACGCAAAAGGCCTTGCACTTGGTCGCGCATGGCGGCGTAGGTGGCCTCTTCGATCTCAAACCCCAAGCGCACCGCGAATTTGATGGCGCGCAAGATGCGCACCGGGTCTTCTTGAAAGCGCACGTTGGGCGTGCCGATGGTGCGGATCAACCGCGCGTCGAGGTCCTTGCGCCCGTCGACGAAATCGAGCACGCGCCCTTTGAGTGGATCGTAAAACAAACCGTTGACGGTGAGGTCGCGACGGCGCGCGTCTTCTTCGACGGTGCCAAAGACGTTGTCGCGCTCCACCAGCAAATCACTCGGCAGGTCCTCTTGTTCTTCCGTGGGGTTCTTTCGAAACGTCGCGGTTTCGATCACTTTGCCAGATGGAAAAAACACGTGGGCCAGGCGAAAGCGCCGACCGACGATACGGCAGTTGCGAAACACGTTGCGCACTTGGTTTGGGTGCGCGGCGGTGGCGACGTCAAAATCCTTCGGCGTGCGCCCAAGCAGCAAGTCGCGCACACAGCCGCCGGTCAGATACGCCTCAAAGCCCTTGGCCTGCAGGCGCTTGACCACCCACAGCGCGTCTTTGTCGATGAGGTCGAGCGGGATCTCGCTGTCGGCCGCGGGCACCAGCAAGCTGTCATCAATGGGGCGGGGGGGATCGGTGTGAGCGACTGCGCCAAAATGGTCGGGCATGTCGTCATCGTCATCGTCACCGTCGTCGAACTGGGACTCGTCCACCAAGGAGGGCTGGCCGTCGTCGTCGGCATCGTCGCGGTTTTCGGCGCCCGGTTCGTCGATGTCGTCGTCATCTTCATCGCGCCCGCCTTGCGCCTCACGCTGCTCATCGCTTTGGCGATCGTGCGGGAGCACTTCGATGTCGTGCGTGTCGGGGGTGGGCGGTGTCTTTTTCTCTGTCATGTCTGGTTCCTCGCAACGCGTCCGCGTGCGTCCTTACGTTTTTTGATTGATGTCCCACAGCAAGCGCAGGCCATCGAGGGTGAGTTGGTCATCAATGAGCTCGATGGTGCGGCTGGTGCCTTCAAACAAAAACGCCAGCCCACCGGTCGCGATGACCCTCGTGGGGGTTTGCAGCTCTTCTTTCATGCGCGTGACGAGCTCGTCGACGAGCCCCGCGTACCCAAACAACAAACCCGACTGCAGTGCGTGAATGGTGTTTTTGCCAATGGCCTTGGGAGGTTTTTTAAGTTCCACGCGGGCCAGGCGCGCGGCGCGTGAAAACAATGCGTCCATCGAGATCTCTAAGCCGGGCGCGATAGCCCCGCCCATGTACTCACCTTTGTGGTTGACGACGTCGATGTTGGTGCCGGTGCCGAAGTCGACCACGATGCACGCCTGGCGAAAGCGGTGCCAGCCCGCCACGGCGTCGGCGATGCGATCCGCGCCGAGCTCCGCAGGGTTGTCGACCAACAGCGGCATGCCGGTCTTGGTGCCCGGTCCAACCACCAGCGGCGGCTGTCCGAGCGAGCGCGTGACGGCGTCCACCCAGTGCCGGTTGAGCGGCGGCACCACCGACGCCAAGATGGCACCCTGCAGCGCGCGTGGATCGATGCCGCGGCGCTCCACCAACGTCAGCATGAACACCGCGATCTCATCCGACGTGGTCTCTCTGCGCGTGGTGATACGAAAGTGGTGCGCGAGCCGCTCCCCCTCGTAAAGCCCCAAGACCGTGTTGGTGTTACCGACGTCAATGACCAAAAGCACGCCCTCGCATACCAGGCCCGCGCTGCGAAAGGGAGCGCAAACAGCGCCAATCGTGGGCCGCGGTCGCCCGCGAGGTTAGATGCGACCCGCCTCGATTTCGTGTCTGAGCCACGCCACCGTGCGTGCATGTGCGGTGGCGTCGTCGACGATGGGTGCGTATGCGAAGTCGCGGCGCGCTGCCGTCAAGTCGTAGTGGTGCGAGGTGCCAAGTTGCGCCGCCACGTAGCGCGTCATGAGCGGCTCACCGGGCAGCGGCAACAGCGTCCACAACGCTTCGCACACAGCGCCGATCGCGTATGCGGCGCGCAGCGAGACGTGGCGCTTGATGATCGGCACGCCGACGTCGCGCAACATGCCGTTGAGCCATAGCTTCGGTGACACCGGCGCGCCTTGCGAGATGAAGTACGCGCGTCCTGCAGGCTTGTGGTCCGGGGCGGCGAGGGCCTGCGCGGCCAATACGTGTGCGTGCGCAGCGTTGTCGACGTAGGTGACGTCGACGAGGTTGTTGCCGTCACCGATGATGGCGATGCGACCCGCGCGCGCGCGCTTCACCATACGGGGCAAGATGTGTGGATCGCCGGGACCAAACACCAAATGCGGGCGGAGCGACATCGTGAGCAAGACGCCGCCACCATCACGATGGGGCATGCCGTTGCTAGCCTTAACGCGCCGCTCGGCGTCCGCCTTGGTGCGGCCGTAGTGAAACAAATGCCGCTGCGGGATCGGCAGGCTTTCGTCTGCGTGAACAGCATCTTTGCCATCGAAGGTCACCGATGGCGTCGACGTGTGCACAAAATAGCGCACGCGATTTTCGACGCAGGCGTCCAACAAACACTGCGTGGCAGTGACGTTGCTGTGCTCATAGTCGGCCGCGGTGCCCCACACGCCGGCCTTGGCCGCCACGTGAAACACGGTGTCGACGCCTTCGGTCGCGGTGCGGCACGCGCTGAGGTCCGCCAAATCACCCGTCACTTGGCTCACGCCGATAGCGTCGAGCTTCGCGTACGCATTGCGCTGGATGCTGCGCACCTCGACACCGCGGTCGCGCAACATACGCGCGATCTCAAACCCCAAAAACCCCCCGGCACCGGTGACGAGCGCGTTCATGGCGTTGTCGCTGCGGCGGCTGGTGCGAGCAAGGATCGCGACAGCTCTTGTTGCGCCCACGCCTGCAGCTGTTCCCGATCGATCTTGGCGTTGTGGCGACGATCGACGGGAAACGCGTGCGGATAAGCGAGCGTGCGCTCGATGCGTTCACAGCCGGGCAACCCGCGCACCGCGGTGACGTCGTGAAGACGCTGCCACATCTTGAGGTTGGGCCGGCCGCGTGCTTCGTGAATGACCGTCGGCACCACCGCGCCGTTGACCGTCGGGCCCACCAGTGCTGCGCGCGTGCGCGTGAGACCCTCGACCGGACCCTCGACGCACACCGAATGCAGCACGGTGTCGTCCAACGTGACGCGGTGGTTTTTTCGCCCGCAAAACCACAAGCGCCCACGCGCATCCATGTGGCCAGCGTCGCCCATGCGGTGCCACACAGTCATGCCGTCGACGATCTTTGACAGCTCATTGCCGCGCCGGCCGCGTGCTGAAGCTGGATCGTACGCCACCGTGACGCACGGCCCACGCACGATGATCTCGCCGATCTCGCCTTGTTCAAGCTCGGTCGCGCGATCGATGCTCGCAATTGGCTCATCAGACAGCGCGATGATCTTGACCTCGATACCAGGCGCCAGATTGCCAACGCAAAGTCCCCACCCTGCGCGCGTCAGCTGTGCCGTCTCGCTAACGACGCTGCGCCCCGACATGAATGAGACCGGCAGCGCCTCGGTGGCACCATACGGGGTAAAGACATCGCCGCCCGGAAGGTGCGTGAGCAGCGACTCAAACAGCACCGGCGACACCGGCGCTCCCGCAATCAACAACCGGCGCAGCTTCAGTTTTACACCTCGAGAAGTTAGAAACTCTGCAAATGGCGTCCACAGCGCCGGCGACGCGAACGCCGAGTGTGCGTTTTGCAACGCCTCCAGGATGCGCTGGGGTTTCGCGTCCTTCGGATAGCGAAAGTCCATCTCGGGAAACACCGCGGTCATCCCCATGCCGACGGAAAACAACGCGAAGGGCAAGAAGCACGCGACGTCCACTTCACCAGGCTGGATGTCGAACATGTCGCGGATGGCGCGCGTTTGGGCCGCCAACATCGCGTGCGTGTACAGCACACCCTTGGGCGCCCCCGTGCTGCCCGAGGTGTAAAGCACCGCTGCGACGTTGCCCACGCGGGTGCGATGTTGCTGGTCGAGCGCCGCGTCCGCGCGCCGCAACTTCGACAACACGTAGGTGCCCGGAAAGAATCCACCATCCGCCAAAATCTTCACTTCGACACTCTTGAAAGCATCGCGCTTGAGCAGTCGCAGCACATGCGCCTTGGCGATACCAAGCAGTCCGCGCGGCTGTTGCTCTTTGATGCACGACACCATGTTCGCGACGCCCATGCCCGGATCGATGAGCACCGGAATGATGCCTGCACAAAAGCACGCGAACACATTGGTCACAAACGACGGACCGCGGCTGATGAACAGCGCGCAACGGTCGCCTTTTTCCAGGCCGGCTTCCAGCAGCGCCACCGCGGTTGTTTCGATGTCGCGCGCCAACTGCGCGTAGGTCCGGACCGAGCCGTCTGCCAAGTCCACGAGCGCCCGCGTGTCCGGTTGAGCCTGCGCACAGTGAAACACCAAGTCCGCGATGTTGGTGACCGACTGCGCAAACACCGCAGTGGGCAGGCGCGCGGCAGTCACAAGCCGGTTCCAAGCGCGCTCGCTGGCGTCAAAAAGCGCTCCATCAACGGCAACACGCGCTCGGGTGCGTCCTCCATCACGTAGTGCCCGACGTCAGACCACGCGTGCACCGTCGCCTCGGGGAACAACGCTTGCCAGTGGGCGCGAAATTTCGGCGTAAAGCAAAAGTCCGCGTCGCCCCACAACAGCAACATGGGCTTGCTTTTGAGCTGCACGAGCTTGTCCTCGATGCGCACCAGCCGCTGCCACGACGGATGGTTCGACTTCATCGGAATGTCCTGCACAAAGCGCAGCGTGGCGATGCGATCGTGGGGGCTACTATAAGGGGCCAACAACCCGGCTTTGGCCTCGGCGCTGAGCTTGCGCTCGACAGCGCGAAACGTGGCGACACTTGCAAAGGCGTTAAACTGAAGGACGGCGATCGGCCCAAACACTGGGATGCGCAAGCTGGCGATGGACAGCGGGATGTCGGTGCTGCGAAATGCTGCCGTGTTGGTGACGATGAGCCGATCGATGGCGTCGGGCCGCTCGGTCGCGACGCCCATGCCGATGGCGCCGCCCCAGTCGTGGACCGCGAGTGAAAACGTGTCGATGTCGAGGTGGTCGAGCAGTGCTTGCACGTTGTCGACGTGGTCTGCCAAACGGTAGCTCCAATGCTGGGGGCGGTCGCTCATGCCGCAGCCCATGTGGTCGGGGACGACTACGCGCATGGTCGGCGCAAAATGCTGCACCACCTTTCGCCAATAAAAGCTCCAGGTCGGGTTGCCGTGCAAACACACCAACACCGGCGCGTCTTTGGGCCCCTCGTCGAGGTAGTGCAGGTCGCCGCCGTTCACCGCCAACGTGTGCGAGGCAAACGGGTACTCGCTGCCCCAGATGGTTTGAGCGGGGTGCAAAATGCGCGTTGGTCGTTGCTGCGGGTGCGCAGCCGTCGTTGTTGTCGATGCAGTCACCACACCACCTCGGTCATCATGCAGTTGAGTCCGGAGCCGATGCCCATCAGCGCCAACCGGTCGCCGCTGGCGAGCTTGCCCGATTGCGCAGCCAACCCCAGCGTCAACGGGATGGCGGCTGGCCCGACGTTGCCAAACTCGGGGTACGTCAAAAACGCCTTGTGCAGCGACACGCCCAGCGTGCGCGCTAGCGTCGCCATATGCGTCGCGCCCACCTGGTGGCAAAGGTATTGGCCAATGACCTCGTCAGTCCAGCCAAGCTCAGCTTGCGCGCGCGCCCATGTCTGGTGCGACAATGCGATGCCGTTGTGCAACAGTTTTGGCGCGTCGGTCTTCATCCAGTCTGCGGTGCCCATGCAGATGGTGGACGACAACGGATCGCTCACGCTGACGGAGCCGACGACACGGTGGCTGGTGGTTGCTATCGATCGATGCACCAACAACATCGCCACCGCTGCAGACCCCAGCGTCAACGTCGGCAACGCCTCTTTGAAATCGGCCATGGTGGAGGTGGGCTGGTTGAGCCGCTCGATGGTTTTTGTCACCACGTGCCGGCTCGATTCGCCCGCAACGACAAGCGCAGCGTCGACGCGGCCGTGCTCAATCCACATGGCAGCGAGGTCCACG
>JAYTVG010000155.1:0-7619 GCA_043744135.1 Deltaproteobacteria bacterium
CTGGCTACTACGCCTCGCTGTTGATGTTTTTGCGCGGTGCAGTCGACGCGGGATTGCTCGCGCCTGCCGAGTTGTCGCGGCTCGCGGTACACAGTGAGCCGGGACGCGTGCTTCAGCACCTCGTCGAAGCGGTCGATTACGCGCACAGCTGCGCTTTGGGTGACCCATGACGATCTGGACGGCAGCGCGCCATCAGTACACCACCGACTACGTGCGTCGCGTCTTTGGTCAACAAGACGCGCACCTGGCGGGCTTGATGGACGAGGCCATCGCCGCGGGCATCCCTGCGATCGCTGTCAGTCCCGATGTCGGCCACGTGCTGCAACTGTTGGTGTCGATGACGCGCGGGCTGCTCGTCATCGAGCTCGGCACGCTCGCAGGATACTCGACGATTTGGTTGGCGCGCGGCTTGTCTAGCGGTGGACGCGTCGTCACCGTGGAGCTGGAAGAAAAGCACGCGGCGTTTGCGGAGGCCCAATTCGTGCGCGCGGGTGTCGATGACCGCGTCGAGGTGCACCGTGGTGCCGCACTAGACGTGTTGCCCGCACTTGCGCGGCGCTTTGTGCCCGGCAGCGTCGACGTGTTGTTCTTTGACGCCATCAAGACCGAGTACGCGCAGTATTGGGCACTCGCGAAAGACCTGCTGGCGCCCGGCGGCCTGCTCATCGCCGACAACGTGCTCGGCGCGAGTTGGTGGATCGACGACGTCGGGCATCCTGACCGCGATGCCGTCGATGCATTTAACCACAGCATCGCCGCTGACCCGACGCTCGACGTGGCGTGCATCCCGCTGCGTGAAGGCGTGTTGGTGGCACGCAAGCGATGACCTTGGCGGTGCGCTTTGTGATGCCGACTCCGTTTGGCTTGCTGGTCGGGATCGACGTCGGTGGCGAGCTGCCGACCATCCACCCGCAAGAAGCGGCGTTGGCGACCACGTTTGGCCAGCGGCGCCGCGCGACCTTTTTCGCCGGTCGCGCGGTGTTGCGCGAAGCATTGGCGCGCTTGGGTGCCCCGCACGACGGCCCGATCGGCAAAAACGCCCGCGGTGCGCCCATCGTGCCTGATGGGCTGGTGGCGTCGTTGAGCCACAAAGATGACATCGCGGTCGCGTTGGTCGCGCGCGCCGACCGCACCGTCACCCTCGGTGTCGACGTTGAAACGCTCGCCTCCGCCACCTCTGAGATAGCCTCGCAAGTGTTGACGGCGCGGGAACGTGACGCGCTTTCAGCGCTCAGCGGCGAGCCGCACGCGCGCGCCGTACTGGAACGCTTCTCCATGAAAGAGGCGTTTTACAAAGCGATCGACCCACGCGTGCAGCGCTTCGTGGGGTTTATGGAGGTGGAGCTCGACCCGACGGCGTCGAGTTATGCCTTCGCCACCACCGCCTACGCGCCGCACACAGCGCCGCTCGAGGTACGCAGTCACGTCATCGCCGTCGACGATGCCATCATCACGCTGGTGCACGCGCAGTGGCCGCATGGGTAACGCGCGGTCCGCGCTAGGGCGTTGCGGCTGGCGGCTGCGTTGCGTTGTCCCACAAACGCGCGTGCACGCTGACGACTCCGCGCGCGTCCTCGTCAGCGCGCAGCAACACGGCACCTTGTGCGCAGCGGTCGTGCGCGATGGCGCGCAACACCGTGCGGTAGGCCTCGAGCGGTCGCGCGCTTGCGGTCATCATCACGTCGCCGAGCGAAACGGCATCAAGCGGTGCGTGTCCCTCGTCGATGCGCACGCTGTCGCCACAGTGCGAACCGCGCTGGGCATGCGCGATGGTCCAGTGCACCGGGGCATCACCCGCGGGCGCGCGCGGCGTCGCGCATCCACAGCAACACCCCAGCAAGCACAACAGCGCCGCTGCGTTCAAGTGTCGTCGCGCTCAGCGCGTTTGGCCTTGCGCTCAGCCTCGGTGGCGGGCACGCGTGAATTTTCCAGCACGACTTTGAGGTGCTCAAGCGTATCGTTGGTCTGCGCCGTCGTCAGCCCCAAGATGTCGCGCAGCGCTTCGCCGATCGGGTCGAGATATTTCGTGATGTAGTCGCGCTTTTTGAGTTCATCCATGTCGCGTTTTTTGCGGCGCAAGAAGCGCTGCAGCCGACGTCCCGCTTCCATCACCGCCAAGCGCAGCTCTTTGATGACCTCGGGGTAGTGCGCGATGGCCTCTTTGGATTCTGAGGTATACGGCACCCACACCGACGCGATGTGCACCAAGATGACCAACGGTCCCGTCGGTGGTGCGCCCTTGCTCTGTTGCACTTCGTAACTGCGCCACGGTGCGGACACGATCGACTTCATCATCGAACACGCGCTCGCTTGGTACAGCAAGGGTACGCGGTTGGCGAAGCGGAACACCTTCGCGAGCTCATCGCTGGGCAGCTCTTTGGAGTACAGCACACCCACTTCAACCTGAAACGGATTGCCGCGGTACACCGCCGGCGGGCGCGTGACGGCGGTGACGAACATGGATTCGCCCAGCGCCAAAATCTGCGCACCATCCTCGTCGGTTTCGATCTTCGCCTTACCTAACGACGCTGCGTCTGTTGGTGGCGTCGTTGACGCGCTCGGCAGCTGTGTTGTCACGGACATCGGCAGCGTCGACGGTGCGGCAACACGCGAAAACAGCGAGATCTGTTGTGAGCCCTGGGCCTTTTTGCCGGGTAACTTTGCGACCAGCAGCGCTGCGGTTTGCGCGGGCGGCTCGTCAAACACGG
The DNA here is from genome assembly GCA_043744135.1 of Deltaproteobacteria bacterium. Taxonomy (GTDB): domain Bacteria; phylum Myxococcota; class UBA727; order UBA727; family VGSZ01; genus JAYTVG01. Next base: position 2,709 of record JAYTVG010000155.1, read on the forward strand.
GCAGTGGCGCTTTAGGCTTTTCTTTTTCGGGCGCCAGGTGCTCAAGCTCGTCGTCGTCTTGGAGATTTTTGCGATCGCCAAACAACGCGAACAACCCTTTGATGAGCGCCTCTTCACCGATCGGTGACAAACAGCTGGTGGGCGGCCCGCTGAGCTTTTGGTTTTGAATAGCCTTAAACAACCGCTCGCTTTCCGTGCGGTCCAGCGACTGCGCCTCACGCGTGGGTTTGAGTGCCGCGGCGGTGGTCATTTCTGACGACAACGGTGCCGTGACGCGCGAAAAGCTCGTGGTCATAAACGTTGCGAGCTGCTGCTTGCCGGCTTCCTGCAAGAGGCGCTGCAGCGTGCCTAGCTCCAAGCCGTGCGGGTGGGGCTTTATCTCCTCGGGCTCTTTGGGCAACCCATGGACCACGCGCGGCACGTCCATGGTCTCGGTCGCTTGCGTGTCGGCGCCGCGCTCCATCTGCGATTTGGTCGACAGCTTGTGGTTTTTATACAGCATGCGCGCGTGCGGGTTAGCGAGCGCCGTTTGCTTCAAATACGCCTCGATGCCGTGGCGCCCACCCTTCATTTGGCCTGACATGATCAGCGCAATCGACGTGCCGTGCGCCTTGCCTTTCCACCAATCGCTGTCGTCGTGACCCTCGAACTCCGCTTTGGGTTGGTTCTTGGTGGTGTCAATGAGCAAGCGGATGTGGTTGGCGCGCGCGCCCTTCATCTTCGACGTGATGAGCGCGGGCTCGCCCGTGGTCATCTGCGCGTACATCACGGCCGCGGAGATGCCGATGCCTTGCTGTCCGCGCGATTGCTTGAGGCGGTGAAACTTCGAGCCGTACAACAACTTTGCGAAGATCTTCCCCATCTCACTTTTGGGGATGCCAGGTCCGTTGTCCTCGATGCGCACGTTGTAGCGGTTCTCCGCCAGCTCGGTGATCTCCACGGTGATGTCAGGCAGGATGCGCGCTTCTTCGCATGCGTCCAAAGCGTTATCAACCGCCTCGCGCACCGCCGTCAGCAACGCCTTTTGCGGCGAGTCAAAACCAAGCAGGTGGCGGTTTTTTGCGAAGAACTCGCTGACTGCGATCTCCCGTTGGCGCGGCAGCTTTTTTTTGGGCTCGTCGATCTCGACTTCATCAGGCTCAACCGCGGTTTTTTTCGAGGGCATGCGGTCTGGTACAAACAACCACGATCTTCTGTCAAATGTTGCGTTGGCCGAGCGCGTGAAAACGCAACACGGTGCCAATCGGTTGATCCCCTCAGCGAGCGTGCCGGTGCTTGCTGGTCCCAAGCAGCCGCTTCACCAACACAGCAGCCAGATGTTGCACCATGCAGGCGTGTCGACGTCCCAACCGTCCCCCACGCACGTGACTTCCAAAACGGCGACGGCGTGCTAAGCGCAAGGGCATGGTTTGTGTCCCTCGTTTCACGTTGTTGGCGCTGTCGCTCGGTGCCGTGCTCGCGCTGCCTTGGTGCACGTGTCAGCGCGCGGAGAACATCGAGGCCAAAGCCAAACTCACGCGCCCTGCCGTCGAGGATCGCGCGGCCGTTGCCGCAGAAGATCAGATCGACGTCGACAACCTCACAGACGCCGCCGTGCTCAAGCGCGTGTGCCATATGAACGGCGCTGAAGTGGCGGCGCGCTTGGGGAGCTTCGCGTTTGAAGCCAACAGCGACCTCAAGTTTGGCCGCGATGAAGGCGGGGTGCGCGCAGCGGAGCACACGCGGTTTCAACAAGCGAGCAACGGCGACTTCGCGGTGCAAAGCACCACCGGCGACGGCAGCGAGCTCAAGCTGGCCTACGTCAACGACATCTTCTTTTTGAAAAACAACAACGGTTCGTGGCGCATGAGCCGAGACCCGGTTGGTGAACGCAACAACTACCGCAACGACGCGCTCGCGGTGTGGACGTCGTTTTTCGATTTGTACAACCACACCTTTGTTGTCAGCAAGATGGGGCACGCCAGCGTGGATGGACGTGACGTCGTGAAATACAAGATCGCGGTGGCGGACCAAAGTGCTGCTGCGCTCGCTGAAGGTGCGAAGGTGGCTGCCGCGCCGGTCGCGGTCATGAACGACGCCGGCATCCTCGAAGACACCGAGCCGCCCGCGGACAAACAAAAGCGTGTGCACGATCGCTTGGACCAGTGGCGCGCGCGCGCCAAGCCCGCAGGTGGCAGCGGCGAGTTGTGGGTGGACGCGAAAAGCGCCGTACTCACCACCGTGCGTTTTGAAGGCGAGCTCGCCATCGGCGATGGACCCGCGCCATCAAAGCTGAGGGTGAAAATCGATCAAGCCATCACCGCCGTCGGCAAGACGCAAAGTGTACCGATGCCCAAAGATGCCATCGACGCAGTGGTGCGCACCAAGATGCCCGTCAAGCCACGCGAGATGTTGGAGCAGGAGGGCATCGTCAAAGCGCTGCCGCGTGATGGTGGGCCCGCTGCGGTCAACAAGCCCGCGACGGAAGCTGTCGACGTCCCAGACGAGGACTAACGTGACACGCGCAGCGTTGACGCACGCCAAGCGCGTCGTCGTGAAGGTGGGCTCAGCGCTGCTCGCTGACGGCGGCGATGCGTTTGTGCGCATTGCGCAGCAGGTGGTGGCGTTGCGCGCGCGCGGCATCAGCGTGGTGTTGGTGTCGTCGGGTGCGATCGCTTTAGGGTTGTCGGCGCTCAAGTACGCGACGCGCCCGAAGGACCTCGCGAGTTTGCAAGCGTGTGCGGCCGCGGGGCAAAGCAAGCTGATGGCGTTGTGGGACGACGCCTTCGCGCGCCACGACGTCGCGGTAGCGCAGGTGTTGCTGACGCACGAGGACTTGCGCCACCGGCATCGCTATCTCAACGCACGCCAAGCGTTGTTCAAACTTGTTGAGCGCGGCGCCGTGGCTGTCGTCAACGAAAACGACACGGTCGCTACCGCCGAGATCAAGCTCGGCGACAACGACACGCTGGCGGCGCAGGTGTGCGGCTTGGTGGACGCGGACTTGGTGGTGCTGTTGACGCAGTCGGCCGGCTTGTTCACAGCGGATCCGAGCCTTGATGCATCGGCGACGCGCATCGCCACCGTCGACGATATCGACGCCGTGCGCGTGTTCGCCGGCGGTGCGGCGGCGTTTGGCACCGGCGGCATGGTGACGAAGCTTGACGCCGCTGCGATCGCGCGCGCGCACGGCGCGTCCACGGTGATAGCGCCGGGCCGCGCGCCCGACGTGTTGCTGCACATTTGCGCCGGTGACGACGTCGGCACGTGGCTGACCGTGCCACCCGACGGCAAAGCAGGCGCGCGCAAACGGTGGATCTTAACAACGCTGCGCAGCCGCGGCGTGCTCGTTGTCGATGACGGTGCGGTGCGTGCACTCAACAACGACGCGAGTTTGCTGAGCGCGGGCGTGTTGCGCGTCGAGGGCGATTTCGGCGCCGGCGACGCAGTGGACGTCGTCACCGTGGACGGCGTCGTGCTCGCCAAGGGTTTGGTGGCATTGAGCGCCGACGACGCCCGACGCGTGCAGGGCAAAAAGAGCGCCGAGGCCGCGGCACTGCTTGGACACGACCCGCCCGACGCGCTGATCCACAAAGACGACCTCGTGCGCGTCGGATGAGTCGGATCTGTTGTTGTCATGGTCGACTTCACCGACCTTGGGAGGTGAAAGACGTGAAAAACCTGGTTCTCTGACTTTTACCCACAATGTAGGCAACGCGATGAGGGTCGCGGCCGATAGTGCTCATCACGAGGTGTCCCGTGATTCGCCAGCCCGCCCCCGCCCGCATGATGGCTCCTTGGTGGAGCCACCTCAACAACGCCAAAGCCGACGGCCGTTTGTGGGTGCGCGAGGTGCGCAAAGACGTGGTGCCTTATGTCGCAGAGCTCAAGCGCGACGCGACTTACCGCGGCGCCGTCGTCGACATGCTCGACACGCTGCACGTCACCACAAAGGCGCGCACCGAATTGACGGCGCTTTTGGAAGCAAACCCATTGGTGTTCAAGCAGACCGCAAGCGTGCTCGACGGGCCGACGTATGTGGCGCAAGGTGACGCGCGCCCCATCGACGACGCGGCGCCGCGCGGTAACCGCGTCACGCTGCAAGTGATGTTCAACGAAGGCACAGCCGTGCCTGTGACAAACGCTTGGTACGACCGCCAAACGCTGTTCGTGCAAGTGTACGGCGAGGCGACCATGCACACGCGCATCGCGACGCGCCCGCAAGACCTCAGCGTCGACGTGCCAGCAGCGCCGAACTTCCGCACGTTCCACCTCAAAGTGGTCGACGAAAACGGCCGTCTGCTCAAACGCGGCGCTGACTTTTCTGGCGCCCCGCGGCCGTAGATCGGCTACTCCGCGACGGCCGCGGCCGCGTTGACGTTTTTGTCGAGGTTGGCTTCCGCTTTGCCGAGGCGCTTTTTGGCCTCGTCGATTTGTGCTTTTGGCGCGCCGCCGATGCTGTTGATGGTCTCTTGGCGATCGGGGCACGCCGTCAGCGCCAAAATCGCACACACCAAAGCCACCATCGTCACGTCGCGCACCGACGTCGCACCACGGCCCCATCGCTGCGTCCGACGACGACGCATGAGCGCCGCAGACAAACCAAACGCCAGCGCGCCGGCGCTTTCATCCACTGCGCCACAGCCACACCCCTGCGGGGGTGGGGGTGGCACGGCTGCGGGCGGCGCCCCACATTCACCGTCGCTGCACACGAGCGCACCGCACAACGACGCGATCTGCGCGCAAGGGTCCGCCACCACAGGCGCGTCGATCCGTACGGTGGCGCGGCCGGCGCTGACGTCGGTGACGGCGATGGTGATGCCGGTGCCGGCGCCGCTCAGTAGGTTGGTGGAAAACACGCGGTGTTGGGGCGTGCGCGCTGCGGTGTCGTCGCTGGGGGCAATTTGATCGCCACCGATGAACATATCGTCG
>JAYTVG010000156.1:0-7616 GCA_043744135.1 Deltaproteobacteria bacterium
AAAAACCGCCGCATCGCGTTTGAAGCGAGCGAACAAGACTAACGCCAGCTCCGCGCTGCAAAAACGACATGGCCGCGCAGATAGGAGGACAGAACACAACCGCGCCTGCTCGAGCGCGCGCGGTTGCGGTGGCCGGTAACGTGTGATGCGTGCGTTTGAAAAAACCACGGCGCCACACGTGAGGTACCGGCACGTCGGGGGGCTGCAGACGTGGTTCGTACCCTTTGACCTCTAAGGGCTGACCCCGGGGTGGGATCTAAAGGAGGGCTCTTCGGGAGGGATCTTCAGGAGGAGATCTTCAGGAAAGCTCTTCGGGGGGGACCTTCAGGCACTTCGGGAGGGATCTTCAGGAGGGGATCTGCAGCACGGCCCTTCGGGAGGGATCTCGAAGACGGCTGGACAAGGAGGGCGCGAGAGATTCGGCGCGCCTGCGAACGCGCCTGTCCAGCGACGCTGAACGCGGTGAAGCTGCGCGCTGGTGCGCTCACAACGGTGCCGTTCGTGACGGTTGCGAAGTCCAGGCGCGCTGGATCCGGGATGAACCACGGCGCCCGCGCGCGTATTGCTCTCTAGACCACGCCAGATTTCTTGCCGCTCTCAGGATATAGATGTTCCAGCGCACGTAGTATTGAGTCGATACTGGATTTAGCATCACCGTAGCACATCTTCGTCACGTCTTTGACAAAGAGCGGGTTTTCAATTCCAGCATAGCCGGCACCTTTGCCGCGTTTAAACACCACAACGTTTTTGGCGTTCCAGGCGTGCAGCACCGGCATGCCCGCGATCGGGCTTGTGGGGTCTTCGAGCGCGCTAGGATTGACGATGTCGTTTGCGCCCAGCACCAAGACGGTGTCGGTGGTCGGGAAGTCGTCGTTGATCTCATCCATCTCAAGGACGATGTCGTACGGCACGTTGGCCTCGGCCAGCAGCACGTTCATGTGGCCCGGCAAGCGACCAGCGACCGGGTGAATGGCAAAGCGCACCTGCGCGCCGTGCTTGCGCAACAAATCTGTGATGGCCCGCGTGGGATGCTGGGCTTGCGCCACCGCCATGCCGTAGCCCGGCACGATGATGATGTTGGCGCTGGCGCGCAGCAGCGCTGCGACATCCTCCACGGAAATCGCCACCGGGTCCTTTTGAGGTCCTGCTAAATGGGTTGAGGGTGCGGGAGCTTTTCCCTCATCGGCGCCAAATCCACCGAGAATCACACTCAAAAAAGAACGGTTCATGGCGCGACACATGATATAACTTAAGATCGCTCCCGAGCTACCCACAAGTGCACCCGTGACGATCAACAAATCGTTGCCGAGCATGAACCCTGCGGCGGCCGCGGCCCACCCTGAGTAGCTGTTGAGCATGCTGACGACCACCGGCATGTCGGCGCCACCGATCGCCATCACCAAATGCCAGCCGACAAAGCCCGCGAGCGCTGTCATCAACAACAGCGCGATGAGCGCGGTAGTGCCGCCGTCGTGCCCGCTGATCACGTAACTGATGCCCAGGCCCGTGCACGCCACCGCCAGTACCAAGTTGAGCGCGTGGCGCCCGGGCAACAGCAGCGGTTTGCTGCGCAGCACGCCCTGCAGCTTGCCGTACGCGACGATCGAGCCGGTGAACGTGATGGCGCCGACGAACACACCGACAAACAACTCGACGGCGTGGATGTGAGCTTCCGCGCCGCGCAAACCGGCAGGCGCAACGTGCGACGCGAAACCGACGAGCACCGCGGCGAGGCCGACGAAGCTGTGCAACACCGCCACCAGCTGCGGCATGTTGGTCATGGCCACGCGCGCGGCCAGCAGCGCACCGATCACGCCGCCCGCCACCATCGACGAGGTGGCAACGAGCGCGCCCTCACCGCTGAGGCCCGCCACCGTCGCAAGCACGGCCAACACCATGCCCACCACGCCTAGGGTGTTGCCCTTGCGCGCGGTGGTCTGGTTCGACAAGCCCGCGAGCGCCAACACAAACAGCGCGGCGGCGAAGATATAAAAGACGGTGACGACGCCTGAAGACACGAGCGCGTTCACGACTCACCTCGACGAAACATTTTGAGCATGCGCTGCGTGACCAAAAAGCCGCCCGCGATGTTGATGGTGGCGAGCAAAATCGCAAGCGCGCCCAACACCGTGCTGGCGGGCAGCCGGCTCAACCCGTCCGACGCATGCAGCAAACCGCCGACCAAGATGATGCCGCTGATGGCGTTGGTGACGCTCATCAGCGGCGTGTGCAGCGCGGGCGACACACTCCACACGACCTGGTAGCCGACGAAGCACGCCAGCATGAAAACAATGAGGTGCGCCAAAAATGCGGGCGGGGCCCACACCCCCATGCCGAGCAGCACCACGCCAGCGATGACGAGCGCTGCGGTATTGGGCAGACCGCTGGGCGCGTGGCTGGCGTGCGCTTTGGCTTTTGTCGGCGCGGCGGCGTGCTTGACAGTGATGGCGGTGACGGTCGCGGCGCTTGTGATCGCTGCGGCGGTGGGCGCTGGCGGAGCTGCCGCGGCTTTTTTCGGCGGCGGCCACGTGATGGCGTGGTCTTTGGTGACGGTGGCGGCGCGCACCACCTCGTCGTCGAAGTCGACGCGGAAGTTCCGATCGCCAGCTTTGTTTGCGCTCATGTCGTCGAGCAAATGGCATAAGTTGGTGCCATACAGCTGGCTGGTCTGCGCTGCCATGCGCGACGGGAGATCGGTATAGCCCACCACCGACACGCCGTTTGACGTCGTCACCACTTCGCCCGCTTTGGTGTACGCGCAGTTGCCCCCTTGTTCGGCTGCAAGATCGACGATGACGCTGCCGGGGCGCATGCTGTCGACCATGTCGGCGAGCACGAGCTTCGGCGCCGGTTTGCCGGGGATGAGTGCGGTTGTGATGATGATGTCGACGTCTTTGGCCTGGGCGCGAAACAGCGCCATCTCGGCGTCGATGAACGCTTGCGACATCTCTTTGGCGTAGCCACCGGTGCCGGTGCCGTCTTCGTGCACCCCGGTCACTTCCAAAAACTCTGCGCCCATCGACTGCACTTGCTCGCGTGCGGCGGGCCGCGTGTCAAACGCGCGCACGATAGCGCCCATCCCTTTAGCGGTGCCGGCCGCCGACAAGCCCGCGACTCCGGCACCGATGACCAGCACTTTCGCAGGGGAAATTTTGCCCGCGGCCGTGATCTGTCCCGAAAACAGCCTGCCAAAGACGTTCGCAGCCTCGATGATGGCACGGTAGCCGGCGACGTTGGCCATCGACGACAACGCGTCCATTTTTTGCGCGCGCGTGATGCGCGGAACGCAGTCCATCGCGAGCGCGGTGACACCTTGCGTGCTGAGCGCATCGAGCAGCTCAGGGTTTTGCGCGGGATACATGAAGCTCACCACCAGCTGGCCGGCGCGCATGCGCTTGACCTCGGTCAGGTCGGGAGCGCGCACCTTAAGCAGCACGGCCGCGTCTTTGTACAACGTGTTGGTGTCGACAATACTCGCACCAACTTGCGTGAAGCTGTCGTCGGAAAATCCCGCAGCCGCACCCGCGCCGCGTTCGATGAGTACGCTGGCGTAGCCGAGCTTTTTGAGCCGCTGCACGCTGTCAGGAGTGGCGGCGCAGCGACGTTCGTTGGGCCACAATTCTTTCGGGACGCCGATGCAAGGAAGGGGCATGTTGTCGAGGTCGTTAGCACCAGCGCGCGCGCGGGGCTAGCTGGATCGCGGGCCGCGCTTGGTCGATTGGCGGGCGCGGCAGTTGAGTCGCGCCGCTGACACGGTGACGTCCCCGGTTGTGGCGCAGTCCATTTAGACCAGCCGCTGCGCACCCGCATACACGTTGAGATCGGTGCCGCGCACAAACCCCACGAGCGTGATGTTGAGCGCCGCCGCAACGCGCACCGCCAAGCTGGTGGGCGCAGACACCGCGGCGATGATGGGCACGCGCGCCGCCGCAGCCTTTTGCACGATTTCGAAACTGACGCGCCCCGACACGAACAGCATCGTCGCGTCGGCGCCGTCTTTCGCTGCGAAGCCGATACATTTGTCGACGGCGTTGTGCCGCCCGACATCCTCGCGCACCACGATGGGCGTGCCCGTCACGTCGCACAACGCGGCCGCGTGTAAGCCGCCAGTGCGTGCAAAGGCGATTTGTTGTTCACGCAAGCGCGCTGGCAGTGCCAACAACACCGACGCGTCCACCACGGTAGCGTCGTCAAGCGCGCCCGCGGTGGCGCAAGCGTGCGCGATGGTGGCTTTGCCGCACACGCCACAACTCGACGACGCGAAGCTGTGGCGGCGCAAGCGCTCGAAATCCAACGGCACATCGTCACGCAAGCGTACCTGCACGATGTTGTCCTCGGCTTCGGGGTCTAACACGGTGGTGCAGTGGCGCATCGACACGACGTCTGTCACGTGGGTGATGATGCGTTCGGTGAGCAAAAAACCCGTCGTCAACTCGAAATCGTGACCCGGTGTGCGCATCACCACCGCAACGGCGTGGCCGTTGATTTGCATCTCCAGCGGCTCTTCGTGCGCCACCGCATCGTGCACGCTCAACCACGTGCCATCGTGAAGTTTGCGCACATCGAGGTCGCGCACCTGTTCGTCGGTCACTGCGCGCGCACCGACACCACGATGCTTTTGCTGGTGGGTGTGTGGCTCTCGTCGGCGACGCTGTGCAGCGCGACCAGCGGGTTGGTCTCGGGAAAGTACGCGGCCGCACAGCCGCGCGGGATGTCGTAGGCGCGCGCGCGAAAGTCGCGCACCGTGCGTAGCTCCTCGCCAAAACGGCTGGTGACGTCGATGCGCGCGCCATCCGTCAGCCCGCGCGACGCCAAATCTGCCGCATGCATGAACACCACGCGACGATCGCCGTAGACACCGCGGTAGCGATCGTTTTCCTCGTACACGGTGGTGTTGAACTGATCGTGGGTGCGGATGGTCATCAACACCAACTCATCCGCCCGCACGTCGAGCTGTGGCAACGCGTGGGTGGTGAGCTCGAGCTTGCCGCTCGCGGTGCGCCACGTCCGCCCCCGCACGGCGCTCGGCAGCACAAAGCCGTCAGGCATGCGTGCGCGCGCGTTATAGCGGTCAAAACCGTCGATGCTGCGCTCAATGAGGTCCCGGATGGCGTCGTAGTCGCTGGCGAGCTTCACCCACGGCACCTGCGCGTCGCCGAGCAAGGCGTGCGCGATGTGCGCGACGATAAACGGCTCGCTGCGCAGCTGCGTCCCCGCGGGCGTCAGCTTGCCCTCGCTTTTGTGCACCACGCTCATGGAGTTTTCCACCGTGACAAACTGCGCGCCCGCTGCATTCGGCGGCACATCGATCTCGCTTCTGCCTAAGCACGGCAACAGCAGCGCGACCGCACCGGTCTGCAAGTGCGAGCGGTTGAGTTTGGTCGCGATCTGCACGGTCAACTGACACTTCGATAGTGCCTGAATCGTAAAGGTGGTGTCGGGAGTGGCTGCCGCAAAATTTCCTCCCAGCGCCACAAACACTTTCACATGCCCATCCGCCATCGCTTGGATGCAGGCCACCACATCGACGCCGTGGGCCGACGGCGACGCCACACCGGTGCCTTGTTTGAGCCGGTCGAGCCAGGCGGCAGTCGGGGACTCGTAGATGCCCATGGTGCGGTCGCCTTGCACGTTGCTGTGGCCACGCACCGGGCATACGCCCGCGCCGGGCTTGCCGAGGTTGCCGCGCAGCGCGAGCAAGTTGACGATGCTGCGGATGTTGCCCACGGCGTTTTTGTGTTGCGTCAGGCCCATCGCCCAACAAGCGATGACGCGCTCGCTGCGTGCGTACAACGTCGCCACCTCTTCGATCGCCGCTTGGCTGATGCCGCTGCCTGCGACCACGTCGGCCCACGCGACGGCGTCGACGTGCGCAAACAACGCGTCGGCCCCGATGGTGTGCCCGGTCAGAAACGCCCGATCGATGACGCCAGGCTGCGCGCGGTCGAGCGCCAACACGCCCTTGATGACACCGGTCAAAAACGCCACGTCGCCGTTGATCTTGACCTGCAGGTAGTGCGACGAAATCGGCGCGCCTTGCCCCAAAATCCCCAACACGCGTTGTGGGTGCGCGAACACTTCAAGCGCACGCTCGCGCAATGGATTGACGCTGACGATCTTGCAGCCACGTTTCGATGCTTGCTCAAGTGTCGACAACATGCGCGGGTGGTTGGTACCGGGATTTTGGCCGATGATGAAGATGAGGTCAGCGGCGTCGAAATCCTCCAGCGACACCGTGCCTTTGCCCACCCCCAGCGTGGTGCCGAGAGCTTTGCCGCTGGACTCGTGGCACATGTTGCTGCAGTCGGGCAGGTTGTTGGTGCCAAACGCGCGCGCCATCAGTTGGTACAAAAACGCCGCTTCGTTGGAGGCACGCCCCGATGTGTAAAACGCCGCTTCGTCGGGGGAGCCTAGGGACTTGAGCTCGCGCGCCACCAGCGCGTAGGCATCGTCCCAAGCGATGGGCGTGTAGTGCGATGCGCCCGACAGCTTCACCATGGGTTGCAGCAAGCGGCCTTGGTGCTCGAGGTCGTGGTCCGACAGCGCCTTGAGTGCAGCGATGCTGTGCTTGGCAAAAAACGCCGCGTCCACCTTGCGCGTGTCGGCCTCGTGCGCGACCGCGCGCGCACCGTTTTCGCAAAACTCCGCGGTGGCTCTGTGCGCGGGATCGGGCCACGCACAGCCTGGGCAATCAAAGCCGTCTTTTTGGTTCACGTGCAAAAACACGTGCGCGCCACGCACAACACCGCTGGTTTTAAGTGCGTAGCGCAGCGACGACAACACCGCGGAGGGTCCAGCCGCTGCTGCCGCGTACGGACGCGCACGCACCTTGGTGTCGACGAGCGCGTGCGCTTGCGGGGCGGTGGTGTCGGCGGTGGTGTTCGCGGTGTCGTCGGCCATGCCGCCGTGTAGCGGACTGCCCCGACGACGCCAACCTCTCGCGCGTCGCTACTTGACCTCCTGGTAGTGCGATGGGCGGGGCGCCAACAGCGCGCCGGTCTGCGTGTGCTGTTTCCAGCTGGCGGGCGCGTGGCCGCCGTTGTCGATGGTGCGCATGGTGATGCAATCGGGCACCGGACACACCAGCGAGCACAAATTGCACCCGACGCACATATCGTCTTTCACGTTAACCAAGCGCTTGCCGTTTTTTTGCACGAGTTTGAGCGCTTGGTGGGCGCCGTCTTCGCACGCGACGTAGCACAGCTCGCAGCCGATGCATTTGTCCTCGTCGATGTGCGCGCGCGTGAAGGTGTTGAGGTCGAGATTTTCCCACTTGCTGATGGAGGGCACTGCTTTGCCGCGAAAGTCCGCGAGGGTTTTGTAGCCCTTGTCGTCCATCCAGTTGCTGAGGCCGTCGATCATGTCCTCGACGATGCGAAAGCCGTAGTGCATCACCGCGGTGCATACCTGCACGTTGCTGCAGCCCAAAGCGATGAACTCCGCCGCATCCTTCCACGTCGCCACGCCGCCGATGCCCGAGATCGGTAGTCCGTGACAGTGCGGGTCCGCGGCGATCGACGACACCATGTTGAGCGCGATGGGCTTGACCGCCGGCCCGCAATAGCCTCCGTGGCTACCTTTGCCAGCGACGTTTGGACGCGGCGCCATCATGTCGA
>JAYTVG010000157.1:0-7598 GCA_043744135.1 Deltaproteobacteria bacterium
CAACAACGTGAAGCACAGTGGTGTCAAACACCGTCTCGCCGCTCACATCGCCTTCGCCTTCGCCTTCGCCTTCACCCTCGCCCTCAGCACCACCCGACGGCGAAGGCGCAGATGGCGCGCACGCCGCCACGCACAGGGACGCCAAAAACAACGCAACACGGGGGGTCGTCAACGGCATCGCGTCAGCATAGCCAACCCGCTGGCTCCCGCCATTGCGTTAGCGTGGCATGAAGTCCGCATGAAGCCGGTGATTGTCCGCGCCTGCCCGAACCAAACGCATACAGTCGCGCGACGGAGGTTTTATGCCGCGTTCCCCGCTCGTGTGCGTCTTGAGTTCACTGTTGGCCGCTTGCCCAATCGCACCAACAGACCCGCGCACCGGTGAAGGCGAAGGCGAAGGCGAAGGCGAAGGCGAAGGTGAAGGTGAAGGTGAAGCCCTCGACAGCGCGTTTGGCCCGATGCCGTTCGTGTTTGTGATCGCGATGGAAAATAAGAGCGACGACAGCTTGTACAACAGCGCCAGCGCCCCCTACCTCAACGACGTGTTGCGTGCGCAGTACGCGTCGGCGTCGGACTACACAGACTGCCTGCCAAACCTTGTCAGCGAGCCCCACTACGTGTGGCTGGAGGCCGGCACCAACGTGTTTGATGACCACACGTTCTTGTTCGATTCGAACCCGTCCGCCAACAACTCTACCGCCGACACACGCCACATCGCCACGCAGCTCGAAGCGGCTAACGACGGACGCACGTGGCGCTCGTATCAAGAAGGGCTCAACGCGGACACCGGCGCGTGCCCAATCCACGGCAGCGGCTTTTACGCGCCCAAGCACGATCCGTTCGTGTTCTTTCAAGACGTCGTCGGCGACCCGCCCGACGCCGACAACGCGTTGTGCGCGGCCCATCATCGCGCGTATTTGCCTGGAGCTTTTTTGGACGACCTCGATGCGCAAGACGTCGATGCGTACACCTTCATCACGCCGAATCTTTGCAACGACATGCACGGCCGCTCGACGTGCACCAACGGCTGCACATCTGGCGGCTCTGCCGGCTGCATCAGCGCGGGCGACGCGTGGCTCGAAAGCAACGTGCCCCCCATCATCGACTTCATCAATGCACACGGCGGTGTGTTGTTGATTGTGTGGGACGAAACCGAGGGCCAGGCCTCGCAGCCGTTTTTGGCCATCGGTCCCGACGTGAAGCCTGGCTACACCAGCCCCGTGCACTACGATCACAGCTCGTATCTGAAGTCCGTGCAGCTGTTGCTCGGATTGCCGGTCGAGGCGCGCGTCGCCGCTGCCAACGACCTCAGCGATTTGTTTGCGAACTAGCGCGGCTCCGTCGACGGTGCGTAGGCGTCCACTTGATCGACCCACGCCTGGACGCGCGCATCGCTGGGCATGCGCCAATCCCCGCGCGGCGATAACGCGACCATGCCGACTTTCGGTCCGTCGGTCGCGCAGCTGCGCTTGAACTGCTGCGAAAAGAACCGCGTCAAAAACACCTTCAGCCATTTTTTGTGGACGTCGACGCTGTAGCGCGCGCCAAACGCGTGCAACGCCAAGTCCAACACGCGCGCGGGTTGGCGGCCGTGGCGCACCAAGTGGTAGAGGTAAAAGTCGTGAAGCTCGTAGGGGCCGACGCGCTCTTCTGTCAACTGTGCGATGTTACCGTCGACGTCAGGCGGCAACAGCTCGGGCGAGATTGGGGTGTCTAAGATTGCACCCAACGTCGCCTTGAGTGCGGCGGCATCGCTTTGTGTCCACGTGCTGACGCGCTCGTTTGCGACCCATTGGATGACAAACTGGATGAGCGTCTTTGGCACGCCGGCGTTGACGTCGTACATCGCGATGTGGTCGCCCGAGTAGGTGCACCATCCGAGGGCTTTTTCCGAGAGATCGCCGGTTCCAACCACCAACCCGCCGCTTTGGTTGGCGATGGTCATGAGCAACAGCGTGCGCATGCGGGCCTGCACATTTTCAAAGGTGGGATCGCCAAAGCGCGGGTCAGTGCGCAGCGCTTTCACCAAGTCGTCGACGCTGCGCGCATCTTTCGCCGCAGGGTGGTCCACAGCGGACAACACCACGCGGGCGGCTTCGCCGATGGGGAGCGTGCGCAAGGTCGCGCCGAGTTGGTGCGCGAGCTGCGTGGCGTTGTCTTTCGTGGCGCTCGTCGTGCCGGGTCCCGGCATCGTCACGCACACCAAGTCGCTGCGTGGACGTTTGAGCAAGTCTAAAGCGCTCGCGGCAACCAGCGCAGCATGCGTGGAGTCGAGGCCGCCCGACAGCCCCAACACCAACTTGGCGGGAAAATTCGACGACGTCACCGCTGCCATGCGGGTGGCCAACGCGTTGGTTTGAATCTCGAAAATTTCCCACGCGCGCGTCGCGAGGGTCTCTTGGTCGCGCGGGATGAACGGATGCGCCGGCACCGTTCGTTTGAGACCAGGCGCGTCGTGGGCTTCAAACGCGACGGTGCGAAAGCTCGCGTCGACGACGTCAGCGCAGTCTCCAAAGGTGCCGGTGACACGGCGGTCGCGCATCAGTGCGTCGACATCGATGTCCACCGTCACCAATTGGCTGCTGCGTAAAAATCGCTTGGATTCAGCGATGACAGCGCCGTTTTCACAGACGAATGCGTCCGCATCAAACGCCAGGTCCGTCGACGACTCGCCGGGACCAGCGGCAACGTAAAGGTACGCGCACTTGCCGCGGTCGCTGAGCGACTGCGCGAGCAATCTGCGGATGTCCGCCTTGCCGATCGTAAAGTTCGACGCTGACAAGTTCACACACAGCACGGCGCCCGCGCCCACTTGGCGCACCGAGGGCGGCTGCTGCACCCACATGTCCTCGCAAATCTCCACGCCGACGACGAGGTCGCGCAGAGGCTCCGCGGCAAACAGCAAGTCGGTCCCAAACGGCACCGTGTGTTTGCCGATGCGCGTGCTGCTGTTGGCTTTCACCTGTGTGCCTGGTCTAAACCAGCGACGCTCCTCGAACTCGCGGTAGTTCGGCAGGTAGCTTTTGGGCACGGCGCCTAAGATGCGACCACCCTGCACCGCCACAGCGACGTTGTACATGCCGCGTTCTGTCGCCAACGGCATGCCGACAAACGCGAGCGGCGTCAGTCGGCGCGACGCCTCGACCAGCCGTTCGAGCGCAGCTTCACATGCAGCCAACAGCGTGGAGTCGAGCAACAAATCGCGCGCGGTGTACGACGACAAGCCGAGTTCGGGGAAGACCACGACGTGGCTGTGCTCCTCATGCGCGCGCTGAAACAACGCGAGCGTCGCGTCGGCGTTGTGCTGCACATCTGCGACTTGGCAAACGGGGACGGCGACACTCACTCGCGCAAAACCACGCATACAATTCTCCTTCAGCCCTCAAACGCGGCGTCGGTGACCTCGAGCGCGCGATCGACGATTGCAAAACCCTCGCGCAACTCCGCTTCCGTGATGCAAAGCGGCGGGATGCACGTAAAGTTCGTGTGCTTCATGAACGTAAACAGCCCGTGCTCGCGAAACGCCTGGCCCAACTTTGCCATCACCGCGTTTGACGTCGCGTACGGTGCGATGGGATCGCCCGCGGGATTTTTTTGCAGGTCGATCATGCCGAACAACCCGATCGCGCGCCACGCCTTGACCGAGCGGTGCTTGGCCTTGATGCGCGCCATCTCAGACATCATGACAGGCTCGAGCGTTTTCGCGTTGTCGACGAGTCCTTCGTCTTGAATCACCGCGAGGTTGGCGAGCGCAGCAGCCAGACACATCGGGTGGCTGTTATAGGTGTGACCGCCATAAAAGACATTGGCCATGAAGTGGTCCGCGACGCGGTCCGACAAGCCGACCGCACCCAGCGGTAACATCGACGACGTCAGGCCCTTCGCCATCGTCACCATATCGGGGACGATGCCGGCGTGATCGAACGCGAACATCTTGCCGGTGCGACCAAAGCCGCTCATGACCTCGTCACAGATGAGCAAGATACCGTAGCTGTCGAGCAGGGCCTTGAGCTTTTTCAAGTAACCTGCGGGCGGGATGAGCACGCCGTTTGTGCCGGTGATGGTCTCAATCAACATCGCTGCGATGGTGTGGGGACCTTCCATGCAGATGACTTCGTCGAGGTACGCGAGGTGGTTTTTGCAAATGTCCTCGTCGCTTTGGCCAAACGAGAAGTTATAGGGCTGGGGATCGAGCACGCGCACGATGCCAGGAGGACCCGGCTCGTTTGCCCAGCGTCGGTAGTCGCCTGTGAGGTTGATCGCGAGCGCGGTGGCTCCGTGGTAGCTGCGGGTGCGCACCAAGATCTTCTGGCGACCGGTGACGGCGCGCGCCGCACGCACCGCGTTTTCGTTAGACTCAGCGCCACCGAGCGTGAAGAAGGTTTTGTTGAGGTGGCCCGGCAGGATGCCCGCGAGCTTTTCGCCGAGGCGCGCGCGCACCTCAGTGGCGGCACCAGCGTACACGTACATCAAGGTGTCTGCCTGCTGCTTGATGGCGGCGATGATCTTTGGATGTTGGTGGCCAACGTGCACGCTCATGGCCTGCGCATTCCAATCCAAATAGCGCTTGCCGCTCGCGTCCCACAGCCACACGCGTTCCCCACGTACAAACGGGATTGGATCCACCGACGCGCCCGCAGACCAGGAGTACATCGTGAATTGCTTGCACTTGCGAACGATGTCAGCGGCGTCCATGTCGGCCTCCGTGCTGGTCGGTAGCAGACCTGATGCTGCGCGTCAGGGCCTCGCGTCGGGCGCGCGCACGCTCGGATAAACGTCCGAGTCCCGCATAGACAAGGTGCGCGCAAACAGTACGCTCCTAGTAGATCGGGAGGTTGCACTATGGGGATCTTGGCCATCGATCGGCGCGTCCATATCGAACTGTTGGACACGCGCGGAAACCTGGCGATCCAGGGTGCTCGACCGGGATCGCCGCTGGTGCGCGGGTGCTTGAGCGACGTCGCCGACACGCTCACGCGCGGTCAAGACATTGAGATCATGGTGGTCGTGGGTTCCGCACAGTTTGTCGTCGTGGGGCGCTTATTGACGGACGCCATCCCCGTCGCTGCCGGCGCGCGCGCGCGCCTTGAAGTGTTGCGCGCGGGGCCGGCGGGGATCTCCCGCATCGAGCCGTTTGACATGGTCCCCGATGACGCATTCAACGACGACCCGCCGACGCTGACGAACATGCCCACCGACATGCCGCCGCCCATCGCGCTGAGCGACGCCGACGACGACGAACCGACCGGTGTGTTTGGATCGCTCAAAGAGATGCCGCTCAGTGACATCGTGCAATCCCTGCAGCAAAACCGCAAAGACGCCGTCGTCGAGATGAATTGCAAAGATCGCGAATCCGGCAGCGTTGGTTTTGTCGGCGGTCGCATGGTGTTTGCGCGCACCGCGACCCGCGTCGGTGACGCGGCGTTTTTTGAGATGGTGGCGGCGACCCGCGGTGCCTTTCGCGTGCGCTATAACCGCGCCCCCGACTCCACCAACATCATCCGTGACACGTCGTTTATGGTGCTTGAGGGCATGCGCCTGCTCGACGAGGCCGAGCGCGCCGGAAGCAACCCCATCGTCGTGGACATCGCGGTCGCGGTGCCGGTGGCGGCACCGACGGCGGGCCTGACCCCATCGGGCCGCTTCGCGTGCTTTTTTGAAGAAGCAGGCGTACTCGCACCACCACCGATGAACGACCTCAAAGAGGACCTCGCGATGCGCTTCGCGTCCTTGTCTGCGCTCAAAGATGACGGCTTTGACGTCGACGCCCCCGACAACGACATCACCAGCCGCGAACGGCTGCGGCGGGTGCCGAGCGAATCGCACAGCGACCTGCCCAACTGAGTTGAGTTCTCCAGAGTTCTCCAGAGTTCTCCAGAGGTCTTCCGGGGCTAAAGGCTGCTACTCGACCCAGGGCCGCTCTTGTTTAAACAACAGCTGGCCGTTGGCGGTCACTTTCACCTCGCACTCGTCGATGTAGGCCTCGGGTGCTTTGCCGTCGAGCTGTGCGAAGTGCGAGCGCACGATGCGCATGCCGTCGTAGGTGGCGTTGATCTCCTTGTCCGTGAACGCGTGCTCGCGACCGGGGGCATTTGAAGTTTGGTTGCTGAAGCGTTCGTATTCGATGTCTTGGCGGGCAGCGCCATCGAGCACGTCGTAGTCGCCGTCGATGAAGGTATCGGGCACGGCACCTTTTTCGGGGTTGGTGACGAGATTCTCGCCGAATTGCGTTTCGCCCGTGATGGAAAAAAAGCCCGCGAGATCGACGTTGACGCGAATGACGCCGTTTGCGAGCTCGTCGTCTTCGTTGGGCATGACCGCGAGCGCCATCGCGACTGACTCCTCATCCAGATCGACGTTGTTCCACTGCAACTCAGCGATGGCGCGATCGTTAAACACGCTCGCGTAGTCCTGCATGATGGTCTTTGCGATGTCCTTGGTGGCGTTGTCGAGGGTCTCGGCGGCGTTGCGGCCGGTCTCCCAGCGCGCGGTGTGCGAATCAAACGCGCCCGCCATATTCGGCAGCGCTCCGCGTCCGCCGTCTTCGACCACGGCCGACGATGAGCGGATGCGCATGCGGTTGATGCCCCGGTGCAAGTGCAAATACGGCGCTGCGACCTGCTCTTTGACATCGGTGAGCAGCTCCGCAGGCATGTCGGCGTTGGCGATGTCCTTGCGCAACTTCGCGAGTGCTTTGCTCTTCCATGCGTCGGCCGCGCTGTCGTCGCCGGTGAAACGCGGGTCGGCGGTCAGGGTGCGGATGCGCTCGGAAAAAGTCACTCCGTCGTTGTCGGTGGCGGTCTTGATGAAGCGCGTGTACCAGTTGGCGGGAATCGCGCCGGGTTGTTTGGGCGTGACGATCGTCGGCGCGCCGGCACCACCTGCACCGCGAAACGCGTGTGCCTCGCTCAGCTTAGCCAGCTCGATGAGGCCGGCGCTCTTGCGGCCGTACGATGCGAGGAAATCTTTGTTCCACAGACCATCGGCGCCAACGCTGAGCGCCTTAAGCTCGCCGTAAAAGCGTGCCTTGTTTTCCGCGAGGTGCGGCGTCAAGCGGATGTGGCCCTTGGGCTTGATCTTTTTGAGGTACGCCTTCGCCTGCGCTTGCGAGGCCCTGCTGACGGTGGCGTCTTTGCCATCGCACGCGATCGTGACGGGTGCACCGTTGAGTGCTTTGAGGTCCGCCAACTCTGCGTCGGTGAACGCCTTATAAAAATACGGCGTGTCGTCTTGCCGGTATTTGATGCCGAGGTGCGAGTTGAAGGTCTGCACCGTCGTCGTGAAGATCGCGGCCACCGGCGGTGCCTCGGGCGGCACATCACCCAAAAACAGCACGATATCTTTGCGCGTGAGCAGCGGCATCGCTTCGCCCTTGTCGACGATGACCAAACGCCCCACCGCTTTGCCCTCGGACAGTGCCATGAACTTGAGGCCCTTGGAAATCTCGGTGTTGCTCTTGACGTCGATGCGCGCAGCGTCGAGGGCCGCGCGGTTGCGTTGCACGAGCTTTTCTTGTTTCGCGCCACCGGGACGAAACGCGACATCCGCGTCGCCCAAAAACGGCAGCCCGCCGCGCACGGCGTCGTGCGTCTCTTTGA
>JAYTVG010000158.1:0-2332 GCA_043744135.1 Deltaproteobacteria bacterium
CCGAACAAGGCCACCGCCGAGCGCGAAGCGCAGCTGTGTTACGCGTGGGATGAAGCGCTCGCAGCCGGCGTGAAGATTTTTTATATGCGGCGCGACGGCATCGACGTCACGACGGTGCCAAACCTCGTGAAAGACGCGCAGCGCTTGACGCATTTTGTGGCTTGGGCGGACGGCCAAATCGACAGCGGCTACGTCACCGACGACCGACGCTTGGGCCAAAGCGAGATCGTGATGGTGACGGCGCTGGCGTGGTTTGCGCTGCGTCAAGTCGTCGATCTGGCGCCGTATCCGAACCTCAACGGCGCACTCGCGTTACACAGTGCGCGGCCGAGCTTTGTGAGCACTGCGCCTCCAAGCTGACCCTCGACGACGTCACCATGGTGTTGCTGCGTGTGCACACGGCCCATGCGGGCGATCCGGGGCGATCCCCCTAGCGCTCTCGTTTTAGCGCGTCATGCTCGCGTCTCCCCGGAGACAAACACGTGCCCATGTCGCCCTTTGCCCGCCGCTCGCTGTCGTCGTTGATGCTCGCCCGTGCAGGCGGGCTGCTCGTGGTCGCGGCAGCACTTTGCACTCCCGCTAGCGCGCAGAGCTTCAGCTTCGAGGGCGGCCTTGGCCCCATCTTGAACGTGCGTGGGCCGTTTCAGACGCTGGTGGTGGGCGGCTCAACGGTGGGCGCGACCGCAAACGCGCTCGCCTCCACCTCCGCGACCGTCGACCTGCCGTCGGGGTCGCTGGCGGCCATCGGCGCGCTGTTTTGGTGGGGTTCGGGCCCTATCGACCGCACCGCGTCGCTGACGTTGCCGAGCGGCACCGTGCTGACGCTCAACGCTGCCGACCCAACGCCCAGCGATCCAGGCGGCACCGCTGCCGACAACGACGACCCGTGCTTCACGCTTGAGATCCCGATAAACGGCGGCACCGCGAGCTACTTTCAGTGCATGGTGCTGGTCACCGACGAGCTTGCCGCCATGGCATCACTCGACGGCACCTACGCGTTTGCAGGGGAAACCGTCAGCGTCGCAGAGCCATTTTTTGTCGCCAGCAACGCGTGCTCCAGCAACTCGCAAGCGTGCAGCATCTACGTGGGATCGTTCGCGCTCGCGCTGTTGTTTGTCGATCCCGCAAACCTGTCGCCACGCGTGACGCAGTGGGTCAACGGCATGGTGTTTTCGCAGTTCGTCGGCAACAACGTCACCGCGGCCTTGCCGGCGTTTGAGATGAGCAACGAAGGCGGCCAAGCGACCATCGTCGCACTTGAGGGCGACAGCGAATTCCCCGGTGCCACCGCGTGTAACGGCACGGTGTCAGACACCACCAACTCCGCCGGCACAAACACCGGCCAAGCGCAGTGCGACTTCTTTGCATTTTGCCATGGCACGTGCGCATCGAACGCCGCGATCTTGCCGTTGACGTCGTCTGACGTGCTCACGACGCTGACAAACGCGGCCAACCCCGCGGGCAACATCTATAACGAAACCGTCTCAACCGAGTTCACCGGCCAAGTGTCTGGCGTGTCGGGCGACGAACTTAACGGCGTCGACATCGACACCTTTAACTTGCAGGGGCGCTTGCCCAACGGCGTGTACGACGACCTCGTCATCGGCCTGCAAACCGGCGGTGACGCGGTGCTGTTGACGTTGGTGGCGGTCAGCATCGAGGACTTCGACCGCGACGGCGACGGCTTGAGCAACATTCAAGAAGAAGACGACATCGGCACCGACCCAAACGACCCCGACACCGACGGCGACGGCTTGTTTGACGGCACCGAAGTGTTCGGCGGAAATCCCGCAGACCCCAGCAGCAACCCGACAAACCCCCTTGACCCGGACAGCGACAACGACGGCTTGTGCGATGGCTCAGCGACCGTTGCGGGCGTGTGCGCGGCGGGTGAGGACAAAAACGACGACGGCCTGCTGGGCGCAAACGAAACCAACCCCAACAACGCAGACACCGACAACGACGGCTTGTCTGACGGGCTCGAAGTGCTCACCGGCAGCTACGGCGGTCCCACCGACGCAAACCCCGGCCGCGCCGGCTTTCAAACCAACCCGCTCGATGCCGACAGCGAC
The DNA here is from genome assembly GCA_043744135.1 of Deltaproteobacteria bacterium. GTDB lineage: Bacteria > Myxococcota > UBA727 > UBA727 > VGSZ01 > JAYTVG01. The sequence goes on from JAYTVG010000158.1 coordinate 2,073, forward strand.
GACGACGGGCTGCAAGACGGCGCCGAAGACATCAACGCCAACGGCGCGTTTGATCCCGCGCTCAATGAGACCGACCCAACCGACGCCGACACCGATAACGGCGGCGAGCTCGACGGCTCCGAGCGCCAAAACGGCCGCGATCCCGTCGACTTCCCCGCCGACGACAACGGCAACTTAGGCAACGACAACGACGGCGACGGCCTCAGTAACGTGCAAGAGGACCCCAATAGCAACGGCGTTTTGGAGCCCGGCGAAACCGA
>JAYTVG010000159.1:0-2331 GCA_043744135.1 Deltaproteobacteria bacterium
AGTCGCGCACGCGGCGCAGCAAGCGGTTGGCGATGCGCGGAGTGCCGCGACACCGTGCTGCGATCTCGCGCGCCCCTTCGTCGTCGGTGGTGATGCCCATGATGCCGGCGCTGCGCTTCACGATCAAAAACAGGTCGTCTTTGCCGTAAAAATCCAAGCGCGCAGTAAAGCCAAAGCGATCGCGCAGTGGCGACGTTAATAGACCCGTGCGGGTGGTCGCGCCGACCAGGGTAAAGGGCTTGAGGTCCAATGAGATCGAGCGCGCGTGCGCCCCCTCACCGATCATGACATCGAAGCGAAAGTCCTCCATCGCTGGATAGAGATTTTCCTCCACCGCGGGCGCGAGGCGGTGGATCTCGTCGATGAACAGCACGTCACCGGCGCCAAGGTGCGTGAGGATGCCCGCGAGATCGCCCTTTTTTTCGATCGCGGGGCCGCTGGTGACGTGCAGGACCGCGCCCATTTGGTGCGCCAAGATGTGCGCCAGCGTGGTTTTGCCCAAGCCCGGCGGCCCGCACAACAGCACGTGATCGAGGGGCTCGCCTCGGCGCTGCGCCGCCTGGGTGAACACCCGCAAGTTGTCCTTCAGCGCCGCTTGCCCGACGTAGTCATCGAAATTTTGCGGCCGCAAACTTAACTCAAGCTTGACGTCGCTGGCGTCGGGCGTTTTTGTCAGCGCGTCGCGCGTCGCAGGCGCCGTTGTCGCGGATTTCGTCGACCTTGGCAGGCCCGTCGAATTCACCGACGCACGAGATGAATCACGTGAATTAGCTGACATGCTTAAGTGCCTCAGTGACGACGACGTTGAGCGGTGTGCCTTGGTCCAACATCAACCTGGTCTTTTGCACTGCGCGATCGATCTGCGGCGTTTTATAGCCGAGGTTGGCGAGCGCCGAGCGCAGATCATCAAGCGGCACGAACCCTGTGCGCACGCCGACGACGACGCCACCGAGAGATTCTTTGGCGAATTTATCGCGCAGCTCAAGCACAATGCGGGCCGCGGTCTTTTTGCCGACGCCCGGAATCTTCGTCAGGCGCGCTTCGTCCCCCTCCGCGATGCAGCGCACCAAATCTCTGGGTTGCACACCCGACAACAACCCCAGCGCCATCTTTGGCCCCACGCCCTGGCACGCGAGCAAACGTTCGAAAAGCTTAAGTGCCTCGCGCGTTAAAAACCCGAACAACACCAGCGCATCTTCACGCACGTGGGTGTGCACAAACACCTCGACCGCCTTACCCTCACTCAGGCCAAGCACGTCGTGGGCGGGCATCAGCACGCGGTAGCCGACGCCACCAACGTCAACGCACGCCGCGTCATCGTCGCAAAAGCGCACCACACCTTTGAGGTAGCCGATCATGGTGTGGTATACCCTGAACAAACATTCAGCTGCAATGACGACGCTAGGCTTTTCCCTGGGCGCGCGCCAAATCCGCCAGCGCGTCGCGGCCGCGCTTGCGCGTCTTGACAGCGGCGGCGGGTCCTGCGCCGCCGAGTGCTGCGCAAATGGCGACGGCGAGCGCGTCGGCGGCGTCTTCAAACGGCACTTCTTTTAGGCCCAAATGCACGCGCACCATCTCGGCGACCTGTGCCTTGTCGGCCTGCCCGCGCCCCGCCACGTGCAGCTTCACGCGCGAGGTCGCGATCGACTGCACCGGCAGACCCGCGAGCCCTAATGTCGCCAACACCGCGCCGCGCGCTTGCCCCAAGATGAGCGCCGAGCGCGCCCCACGCTGCACGAATACGTCTTCGACCGCGGCTGCGTCGGGCTGGTAACGCACCACGACGTCTTTGAGCCGCTGCACCAAATCGACCAAACGGATAGTCAAGTCGCGCGCGTCGTCTAAAAACAGCACGCCGTTGTCGACGTGGACCACGCGCGTGCCCTCCACATCGACGATGCCCCAGCCGGTTTTGCGCGAGCCCGGATCGACGCCGAGCAATCGCATGGCTATTCGCTACAGCCGCGCGACACCGCGCCGTTTTCCGCAGCGGGTGTGGGCCCGACGTCAGCGCGCGAATGGCAGTAGCTCTCGGCGGTGTCGGGCGCGTCAGGTGCAATGCGTTCAACGGAGATGCCCTCGTCATGCGGCAGCAAGGCGCCATACGTGGTCATCGACGAGATGGGCCGCCCGCCGCCGTCCGCCAACACAAACGACTGCGCGTCGCTGTTGGTGATGGCGACGCAAAACGACGCCGCGGTGCCACGCAGCAGCGCAGCCTCGTCGATGGCGCCGTACGTTGCCGCCGTGAAATCTGCGCCCACCAACAGCAAAAAGCCGTTGGCCGGCAACACCGGCGCGTTCGCCAACACGCACGTGTCGCCGCCTTGC
>JAYTVG010000160.1:0-7592 GCA_043744135.1 Deltaproteobacteria bacterium
TGTCGTTGAGCATGCGCAGCGCTTCAACACCGGCGCGCCGACGCGACAACAACTTCTTTTCCGCCTCTGCGCGCACAAAGGGGATTGCGCGCGGGTCGCCGACGCGTCCGAGCGCTTCTACAAGTGTCGAAACGTCTTCTTTGGGCTTGTCGAGCTGGGCCAACACGACGTCGACGAGGCGCGGTTCCTTTCGCAACGACAAGCGGCGCGCGGCGTGGGCGCGCACACGAGGCTGTTTTGAGCTCAAATCCGCCAGTGCCAAACCCAGCCCCGCGACCTCGTAGCCTTCATCGCGCAACGCCCGCAACACGCCGGCGACGGCCTTGTCGGCCTCAAGGGCTGCAAACGGCCCGAACATCTTGACGTCGAGCAAAGCGTTGCGCGTGCTACCGCGCGCGACCTGCACAAACACGGCCCCCGCTGCTTGCGCCTCGACCGACACCACAGCATGCCGCTGCGGCGCGCTTGGGTGCACGAGACGCGTCGAGGTGTGGTGCGGTTGAATCAGCGGACTCTCCTATGCGTCGTCGAAGTCATCTTCATCGGAATCGTCGCCGTCAGCGTCGTCAAAATCGTCTGCATCCGGATCTGCTGGCAGCGGTGCTGGGGTCGGCGCTTGCACCGCGTGCGTCACCTGCTTGACCTGCTGCTTGCCCGCATCCGTCTTCATCTTGTCGCCAAAGGTGCCGAGGTCGCCTAAGATTTCTTCGAGCGATTTGCGCATGGACGCGTAGTCCGCAAATTCCTTTTCCCGAAATAGGTTGTAGGCCGTCCACATCAAGTCGGCGCAGATTTCAACGGGTGTTTTGCCAGTGGCGGCACCGAGGCCGGGCATCGCCACCGAGCGGATGCTACCGGGGTGTTGCGCGTTATACATGTGCACCGTTTGAAAAGCGGCACAGCAAGCGAGCGCGACATTGAGCGACGCCGAGATGTTGTCGGCGCTTCCCACCATCGTCGGTGTGCTGATTAAAAAGCGCGGCAGATCGACACCCGTTTGCACGCATGTGCCGGTGCCGATCTTCATGTTGCCGTTGAAACGAGCCTTCACTTCCGCCTGAACGCTCTTTTCAATCTGCACACCCAAAGTGCGTTTGATGATGGCGTCGAGGCCGCCGTCCATCGACGCTTTGGCGTTGGTCGGCGTCACCCACGCGCTGACCTGTTGATCGAGTAGCGACCCCTGCACGATGTCGACCTCGGGGTTGCCCTCAAATGAGTCCCGCCAGGCGGCGATCATTTTCGGGTTGATGTCGGTCAATACCACGCGTACCAGCATTTAATTTCGCCTTCACTCTAATGAATAAGACATTGATTCAAACGAACTTACTTCGACTGCACCCAGTCATCGTTTCGCTACATTTTGAATTCGACAAGATATTCAAGTCGCTGTTGATTCTGTCGGTACACGACATATTCATCGTCGGCAAACTGCGACGGCAACCCCGGTCGACTGCGCACGCCGCGGCACGATTGGTAGCCCGGCGGTGGGCTATCCAAGCCGTAGGTGATCTTGGTGTATTCCTTCACCTCGCCAAGCCCGACCCGTGCGACCGCCATGAAGCGCGTCCCCTTGTCGCCCGCGGTGGTATAAAACGCCGAGGTGCAGCTGACGTCACCGAAATAGATGCCGTTGCCAAGCCAGCCTGCATCCGTTCGGTTCACTCCCATAGACATCGCGGCTTTTGGCATCAAAATGCCGCGGGACAAAAGTCCCACCCAGTTTTTGATACGCGAACCGTGAAACATCATTTTCTCGTTGCCTACGCTTGTATCGAACGCTTCAAATTCTCCACCGCGCTTGACTGTGTAAATACCAACGACTTTAATGTTCTTGGTCTTGAGCTGACTTTTGAGTACGAAGTCGTGCCACTCAGCATAGTCGGGCGCACTCGGCGCCAGCTGCTGCACCTGACATCCAAGCGCGCGGTATTTGTTGTCGACGTTGTCATCAAACAACACGGACCCGCCGTCGCCATTGACCGCGAGCATGTCTTTCATGAGCTGAAGGGTCTCCTGCTTCGCGACGACGTCTGCGAGCGAGTCGATGACGGCGCTCGCGATGGCCTCTCGCGTTCGTCCAATGCGGTGGGGGATGGCGGTATAAAAATCGCCGGAGAGCACTTCGAATGCGCTGCGCGCAGCCTTTTGTTTGATGAGCGCTTGGATGTCCGCGAGCACGGCCTCGCCTTTTTCCACCTGGCCAACCGTCAAAGTCCCCAGCGGCGTTTCGATGCCGTTGGCGGTGATGGTCGCAGCAACGGTGCTGGTGAGCGCCGCGGTCGCTTCCGCGTACAGGTACCGCACCAAGTCTTGCAGTCCCGCCTCAAGCGTGCTGGGCGCGGTTGGCGCGGCGTTTGTGGCCTTTGCCTTGCTCAAGGTCTTTTGGTCAATATTTCCCGACGTCTGGCCGCGCGCTTGTTGCGAACCAATCTTTGACGACGCTAACGCGACTTCTTTGTAGCCTTTTGAGGCTGCGGTCTTTTCTTTGTAGATGCGATCGTACTCATGCTGAGCATCAGCGAGCGCGCTGAAATACCGACTTTCCTTAGCGCCCGCGTTCGGATCGCGCTGCAGGTCGTCTGTGCGCCCGTAGTGCGTGAAGACGCGAAACGCCGATACCTTGGGCGCGCTTTGCAGCTCGAGGCCGTAGTATTTGTTGTTGTTGTTCTTGATGTCGGTGACCTGCAAGACGGCGCGCTTGACGATGTCAAACTCTGCCGGGAAGTCGGGTTGCGCCGTATCGGTAAGCTTCCACGCTTTGACTGCCGCCATGGCACCTCCGGCCGCGGACGCTAGTGCTGTCGTGGTGTGCGAAGCAATCCGCACGCAGGCCTTCGGACGTGTCGACGGTCACCGTTGACAACCGCGTCGTCAAACCACGAAGCGGCGCGCGTGCATCAAGCCCGCGATGGTTTTCGCATCAACGATTTCGCCGCTGGCAACCATCTGTTCGCAGCGCGCGTATGAAAACGTCTGGACGTCGACGATGACTTCGTCCTCGTCGCGTTGGGTCGCAGCTGCGGTGGTTTGCGTCGCGATGAAGATGTGGATCTTCTCGTTGCAAAATCCTGGCGCGGTGAAAATGAAGCCGACGTGGTGCAGCGTCCCCGCGACCCGCCCAGCCTCCTCTGTCAGTTCGCGGCGTGCGCACGCTTCAGGCGTCTCTCCTGCGTTGAGGGTACCGGCGGGCGCCTCCCACAAATATCCTTGCGCGCAGTGACGGTATTGCCGGATGAGCGTGATCCGATTGTCGTCGATGGGCACCACCAACGCTGCACCAGGATGCAAGATCACATCCAAAGTGACGGTGGCGCCTGTGGGCAGCGTGACCACCTCGGTGCCGACGTCAATGACGCGGCCGCGGTGGATGTGTCGTCGATTGAGCGCAGCCGTCATCGTTGCTCCATGCCTGCGAGCTTAGCGGGGCTTTAGACCTGGGCGAATCTTCGCCGCGGTGCGACCTTCAAGCGTCACGGTACCGCTCCAAGGAAAAAAGCCGGTCGCGTGGATGCGCACTGCGTGTTTTGCGTAGCGGTCGAGATTCACGACCTTGACGCGCGGGCCGACGCCGTGCTCGGTACCGTTGACAAACACGCTGGCGCCATCGGGCACTTCCACAACGAGTGTGCCGTCACCGGCTTCGCTTGCGGCCTGGTCAGTCGTGCTCACGCCACGATCTTTGGGCACGGTGGGTTCGCGTTTGAAGGGCTGCGCAGCCGACGCGCTCGCTGCCATCGGCGACGTGGTAGAAGCCGCGCCGAATGCCGGCGAAGTCGCGGTCGCGAGTGCGGCCGCAGCGTTGTGCGCGCTCGCCGCCGGTGTCGTCGTCGTGAGTGCGTTCGCGTTGGGTCCGCCAGCGTGTCCACCGGGCGCGACTGGAGCACTTTGGTCAGCGCGAGCGGGCAAGGGGCGGTGCGCAGCGGCGCGCCCTCCGGTCGGGTCCGTGACGTCGCCGACGCCCTTGTCCGGGTAGCGCGTGGGCTGAGGCTTCATGGGGATGCGCACGATGCGCGGTTGCGACATCGACGGATCGATCGCCATAGCCATCGGCGGCTCGGTGTTGTCGGGCTGCTCGTCGGCCAGCACCGCTTGGGTGCGCGGCGCGGGGGCGTGGGGGGGGGCGCGCAACTGACTCGCAGCGTCGTCATCAGGGTGCAGCGACACGGCGCGGCCGCGCGCGCGCAGCGCCGGCATCGGTGCACTCGACTGCGAACTCGGACGCACCGACAAAAACTCCGTCGCTTCTTCGTCGCTGTTGCTGTCGCTATCGCCGACGGTATCCGCGCGCGTGCCATCTTGTGGCAGGTGCGAGGCGACCGAGCGCGACACCAATTTTGCGTCAGGACGCGGCCGTCCGCTTGGACGCGATGCCGGCGGTCGCAGGTCTAGCGCGGTCGGCTCCTGTTCTTCGGAACTGGGATCATGGGGAGGTCGGCGCGTCGCCATTGGTCGGTTATAGGATGAGTTTCAACGCGGGTGGGCACTGATTTCATCGACCGCGGGACCTGAAGTCAAGGAGCTGCCGTTTGCCCGCGCCGAGCGGCTCAGCGGTGTTCGCCGCGTCTCGCGGACTGCGTCAACCCCGGGGGCGTTGCAGTTCCCCTGGAAGCGTGCGGCCATGTCGCCGAGGTTTTTCATGGCGTCCCCCGCGTGCACCTGGAGCAGTGCCCCCGCAGCGAAATATTGCGCATTTTTTTGCGAGGAAAATGTCTGGCACCTGGCGATGCACAGCGCGCTGTATGTCGACGGGGTAGCGGTCGACGCGAGCCATCGCCGCGCGGTTTTTATCACGAACGCGGAAGCAAGCGTGTGCATGTGGGGGCAGCGCGCCGGCGAGCCGGTGGTGTGGGACTACCACGTGGTGCTGCTCGCACTGGTCGACGCGCGGTGGCTGGTCATCGACCAAGACTCCACCCTGGCGTCGCCGCTAGCGCTAGCGGCTTGGCTCGACGCGTCTTTTGGTCCGGCCCAACCAAGCGCGACGTCGTTTTCGAGCGAGTTCGTGCCGCAATTTCGCGTCGTCACTGTCGAGGCCTTGCGCGCGACGTTCGCATCCGACCGGTCGCATATGCTCAACGGCGCAGCACCACCAGCACCGCCTTGGCCGGCGATCCGCTGCGACTCCGCGACCATGACCCTGCCCCGCTACTTGGATGTTCGCGACGACATCGCCGGTCGCTGGTTGACGCGCGCGGCGCTGGTGAGCGCGTATGGTGACGGGGCCATGAACAAGTCCAGTGCTTAGCTGTGGCGCGCGATCAAGGCAGCACCCACGTCTACTCCTGCGATTGCCAGCAGCGTGCGCTCGCACGCCAACTGCACCCGCGCGTCGTGCGCTGAGCGTTCGTGATCTAAGCCGGCGAGGTGGCAAACGCCGTGGGCCACCAACACCGCGATCTCCACGCTGAGCTCGTGTGCCATTGCGCGTGCTTGTCGGCGGGCGGTGTCGATCGAGATGACGACGTCACCGAGCGCTTGTTGTTGCAGCAGCGCGTCTCCAAGCAGCGCCTCGCCTTGCTGCATCGAAAACGACAGCACATCCGTCGTCGCGTCTTTGTGGCGCCACGCTCGGTTGAGCACGCGCATCTCGAGATCGTTGACGAACGCGACACCGACGGTGCCAGCGACACCACAAGCGCGAAGGATGCGACGCGCGCGACGTAAGCACGCCGCACGCTCAGCCCTCGGCAACAGCCTTCGACCGTACACCGCGATCGGCGCAGCGGTGGCGCGCTTCATGGCATCGGCCGATAAAACGTCTGCAGTTTGGCCGTCATGGCGTCACGCGCGCGATTCAAATCACGCAGCGTGAGATCGCATTCGTCGAGCGAGCCGTTTGTCAGCGTGCGTTGTATGAACGCGTCGACGACGTTAGCGAGCCGCAGTGCGCTTGGGTCATCCATCGCGCGCGACGCCGATTCGATCTGATCAGCCATCATCACCAGCGCGCTTTCGCGCGTTTGCGGGCGCCGGCCTGCGTAGCGATACACTGTTGTGTCGACCGGTGCAGCGTCGCCGGCAGTCACCGCTTGGGCGTCGACAGCTTTGCGATAAAACGTGTCGATGAGGTTGTCGGCGTGGTGCTCTTGGATTGCAGCGGCAACGGCGCGGGGCACGCCGCGTTCCCGGGCCATGCGCAGCCCGTCGACGACGTGCGCGCGGATTGCGTGGGCGCTCGCCTCGGGGGACAGCCTGTCGTGCGGGTTGTCGCCCTTTTGGTTTTCTGAAAACAACTGCGGCGCCGTCATCTTTCCGATGTCGTGGTACAAAGCCATCGTTCGTGCCAGCAGTGCGCTACCGCCAATCGCTTGCGTGGCCGCTTCCGCCAACTCCGCCGTGCGCATGCTGTGGTGCCACGTGCCGGGGGCGAGCACGATGAGGTCCTTTAAGATGGGGTGGTTGAGATCTGCGAGGCGGTACAGCCGGTGCTCGGTGACGTAGCCAAACAGCCGCTCGACGACAGGCGTGATCAACACCACCAAGACACCGGCGAGCACGCCGCCAGCGAGGGTCGCTGCCAGCAACCACGCGAGTTCACGGCCGACCAGCGCGCCGCGAAACAGCTCCATGGTACCCGCGGCAAATGCTCCTACGAAGCCCGCGGCCACGCCGGACAGCAACATCGACGAGCGACGCTGGCTACGTGACACCCCAGCGGCGCCCGTCAACGACGTCACGACCGCCACCACCGTCCACGTCATGCCGGGCTCGACCACCACACCACCGAGCAACGCCGCGACCAGTGAAAACAACAGCGCGACATCTGGCGTCATCGTTAAGCGCACGGTCATGGCACCGACGGCGACAGGCACGGCAAAAAACACCACGGAGGCAGGGATCCCCACAGGCAATAACGGTGCCGCAGCGTCGGCCGCAGCGATCGCCACCAGCAACAACAACAAGGTCCCGCTCAAAAACGCCAAGTCGGTGTTGTGCAGGGTGCGTCGAAACACGCGACGCGCGCCAAACAGATACACCACCAAACACAGCAGCGCGACGAAGCACGCGGTACCCACCATGGCGCGCCGCCGCATATCGTCGGCCTGTTGGATCCCCATCGCTTGCGCGAGCTGTTGGTGGCGCGTGGTGATGATCTCGCCAGGCCGCAGCACCACTTCACCACGACGGGCGCGCACAATCACCGGCGGGACGTGCTCAGCTTCCCAGATGCGCCGTGCCTCGGTCTCGGCGGCGTTGTAGCTCAGCGTCGCGTGCACGAATGAGGCAACAAACGTCGCTATCGCTTGCGCGTCGACGCTTTCGTCCAAGCGCAGACCAGCGCGGGTTTTTCCCCCGCTTCCTTGCACCAAGCTCGTCAGCTCTGCGACAAGCGTCGCGCGCGCGCCTGCCAAATCTGGCACGCCCGCCGTACCCGCGAGCACCTGCTCGCTTGCGGTGAGGGCCGCGGTCGTGTCGTCGCTCTTACTGCGCGGCAGCGGTCGCACCACCAAACCGAGGCTCGCTTCGCGTTGCAGCGTCGCGCGATCGGCGACCACGGGTTGGCGGTTGCTGCGGGCGAGCGCCTCTTGCAGCGCATCGACGACGCGGGGTCGCAGCCACACCAGCTTCACCAGGGCGCGCCATGCGTC
>JAYTVG010000161.1:0-2324 GCA_043744135.1 Deltaproteobacteria bacterium
CTCACTGCCACAGCTCCGGGGCGAGGCGACGCTCGGGTGCGCGGGTTGACACCAAAGCGGCGGTGACGACGACAACGAGCAGGCGGGTGGGGGACGAGACAGGCAGCATGGAGCCTCCAGGCGGAATCCGCGGTGCGCGTGCGCCACGTGGTTCCAGGTGGAGCCACCGTAAGGCCCGTGGATGCGCGCTCCAAATTTTTGGCCAGAGATCTTGTGCGCACACGCGCGTCGCTGTTTCACCGCTGGTGAACAACGACCAATGTGGGGCTGACGCTAAAGCTGCGCGCGCCAGTTGGCGGGTTCTTCGATGCGCATGAGATTGACGCCGCTGATGGGCCAACGGGCGTACTTTTCCATGCGGTCAAAAAACGCCCCGAGCGGCTCATCCACGACGTGGTGGTGCATGCGGTCGGCGGCGTGACGCAAAAACTGCGCGCCGTTTTTCTCGATGACAATGCCTTGGTGGGTGACGCGCACCGGAATGCTCTTGCGATCGGTGCGCACCACATTGAGCAACGTCCCCGAACGGATCGCGGCGCGGCCGAGGCTGGCTTTATGCAGCGGCCACACGTCGAGCGCGAAGGTGCCCACCGGAATGCGCGCATCGGGGAGGTCTGGGGTGCCTTTGGCTTTGCTGCGCGTCCACACGTCGACATCGAGGTGTTTGCTTTGCACCACCACCGCGTCACCACCGACATCGCGTGTGACGTCGACGAGGTAGCCAGCGTCACGCAGCTGCGGGATCCACTCGGCCTCGGGAAAGTGACGGCGATTTTCAAAGCTGATGGTGCGGCTGCGGTAGCGCAACACGTCGAGCTCGCGGCGCAGCTGTGGCAAATCATCGGCGAGGGCCAACGCGAGTGCGGTCTCAACAAACGTGGTGCAGTCAAACGCATCAAAGCGCAGCCGCGGGTCGGTATCGGGCTGCTGGCCGGGGCCCTCACCCAGCGCCGACAGCAAGTACGGCGCGCCCAATAGTGGCTCGGTCATAAACACGATGCGCGACGCCATGTCGGTGTGGGGGCGCGCGCTGAGGCGCTCAGCCATCTGCGCATCGGTCGGTGGCAAAAAGCCGATGGCACCGACCACCATGAACAGCACGTTCACGGCGCCACCGGGGCGTCCGCATCGACCACGTCGACGAGCCAGCGCTCCCCCACCTTCACCATGGCGACGTGTTGGTGTTTGCCCAGCGCGTCGGTGATGTCGAGGGTGGCGTGCGCATCGTCGGCGCGTGCCACCTCCACAATGGTGCGCAGGCTCTTTTTGACGGTGCCCTGTAGCAGCGCGTCTTTTACATTTGCGCCCGCCGCCGCTGCCTCGAGCTGCGCGCGCGCTGGCGGGGACAAGCGTTCAAGCGCGTCGGCGGCGCGGTCGTTGATGATGGCGCCGTAAAACGCCTCGAAGCCTGTGCGGGGGCTTTCGCTGCACGCCGCGGTGACGCACGCAAACACCGACAACGCGGCCGTCGCAGCGCGTTGCTTCACGAGGCTGCGCCCGCTTGTTGCCACAGCGTTAGCCCGACACCGACGGCGCCAACGACGACGCAGTACACACCAAAGCCGTACAGCGCGTGGCTGCGCACGAAGTCCAAAAACCAACGGATGACCAAAAACCCCACCACGGCGGCGACGGCGGCGGCAGCCAACAGCGGCACCAGATCCGCCATGGCGTTTGCATCTTTGACGAGGTCTTTGGCACCCAAAACGCCAGCACCGAGCATGACCGGGATGCTCATCAAAAACGAAAACGCGCCCGCTTGTTTGCGCGGTACGCCCAGCGCCATGGCGACCGCGATGGTGGCGCCCGAACGCGAGATCGCCGGCAAGATCGCCAGCGCCTGGCCAAAGCCGATCAGCAGCGCGGCGCCCCAACCCAGCGCGCGCGTGCTCGGGTGACGTTGCGCCCACGCTTCCGCGGCGATGAGCATGACGCCGTTAACGACCAACTGCACGCACACCGCGCGCTGGTCACCCCACTGCGCTTGCGCCATGTCTTTGAGCGCGAAACCAAACACCACTGCGGGCAGCGTCGCCACCACCACCATCCAGCCCAACTTCGCGTGTTCGTCGTGCAGCGGCTTGCCGGTGCGCAACCCCACCATCACGCTGCGCGCGATCTGCACAATCTCTGCGCGCAGGTACAGCACCACCGCACCGAGCGTGCCCAGCTGCACCAGCACGTCAAAAGCGAACGACGGCGGCGCCCAACCGGTCAGCCACGGCACAAACGCGAGGTGGGCGCTGGAGGACACCGGCAAATACTCGGTGGCCCCTTGCACGATGCCGTACACGGTGGCTTGAAGGATGTTCACGGCTCAACTT
>JAYTVG010000162.1:0-2323 GCA_043744135.1 Deltaproteobacteria bacterium
AGCTTGTTGTACACGGCGCTGCTTGGGCCAGTGGGCGCCACCAGCCAAATGCCACAAGGTGGCGAGCTGTCGGCCGACGAGAAAGACCAAGTGAAGCGCTGGATTTCCGACGGCGCCAAAGACAACTGATGCGCAACCCTTGACGCCGGCAGCAGCGGTATCGCCGCGCTCACTTCATCGACGAGCGCGCAACCGTAGCGCCAGCGCATCACAAGCGCCTACTAGTACATCGAGCACATGCTCAAAGGCCTCTGCGCCGTGAGACCACGGGTCTAAGACGTCGGCGTCGCCCAACAGCAGCGCGAGTTTGTGCTGGTGCGCATCCGGGCAGCGGCGCTGCAGGTCCGCGAGGTTTTGCCGGTCCATCGCGTAGATGCGGTCAAACGTCGTGAAGTCCGCATCGACGACGACACGGGCGCGGTGGGCGCGCAGATCGTAGCCGCGCTTTTTGGCGTGCGCGATAGTGCGCGCGTCCGCCGCTTCACCGATGTGGTACGCCGCGGTGCCGCACGATTGCACCTGCACGCCGTCGATACCGTGCGCGCGCAGCGTGTGCACCATGACGCCCCAGGCCGTGGGTGAACGACAGATGTTGCCGAGACAAACAAACAGCAAGCGCATGGAGCTTTTGTTTGGCGCGGGCGGCGCGCTGTCAACCGCGCGAGATTTTCCCGAGGGCGGCTGAGAACTTTCGCAGCGGCGCCGCGTTGGTACGGCATACGGAGGTTCTCATGGGTCGCGCACTGCCGCTGTTTGAGCTCGACGACATCTCGGTTGCATCCCCCTGCCACATGGAGTGGAGCGAGATGGTGGGTGGCGACAAGGTGCGCTTTTGTGGCAGCTGCCAAAAAAACGTCTTTAACCTGTCGGGGATGGTGCGCAGCGAGGCCATCGATCTGATCGGCGCCACCGAGGGCAACGTGTGCGTGCGCTTTTTCCGTCGCGCTGACGGTACCGTGCTCACGCAGGACTGCCCGGTCGGGATGGCGCTCATGCTCAAGCGCGCGCGCCGCATGACGCTGGGTGCGGTGGCGACGGCGTTAGGCGCAGCCGCATCGCTGGTGGCGTTTTTGTCGATGGGTGCCGCGACCCGCCAGGTGTGCGTGCTGAAAACCGCGCAAACCCACGTGGAGGCCATCGCTGAAACCGGCACGGCGCTGGTGGGCGACGCGACCGTTCCCGAGGTCAAAGGCGAGATGCCAGCAATCCAAGGCGGCATCGCCCTGCCCGTGCAGCCCGTGATGGGGCGGATGCCGGCACCTCATCACGAGATGAAGGGCAAGATTGCGCGCCCTAACCCCAAACAGGGAACCGTGGTGCAAAAGCGCTAGCGAACAACACGCCACGCGTTACACGACGGCGAGGTTACGACAGCGAGGGGTAGCCGCCGGCTTCGAGCACCGCCACAGCGATGCGTTCAAGCGCGCTAAACTGGTTGACTGGTCGCACGATATTGAAGCGCTCGATGTTGCTTAAGATCACCTGCAGCTCATCTTCTTGCGCGATAGACGCCGCCAGCACGCGCGCGCCGCGCACCACGCGATCGTAGGCGTCTGCGACGAGCAACGAGCACATTTCGCGCTGCACAACGGTGCGGTCTTTGCCAAAGCTCGGCACGTTTTGCGCGGTGCGCGCCACCACGCTGTCCATCAAGTACACGTCGATGAGCATGTCAGCGAGCGCGCCTAAGATGTCTTGCTTTTCCTCCAGCTGTGCCATGTGTTTTTGGATGGCGATGTTGGCGACGTAGGTGACGATGCGTTTGGCGAGCTCGCTGCTGCGCCGTTCGCGTCCCACCAGCGATCCATCGACCGACAGTGGGATGAGGTCGGGGTTTTTGAGCTCTTGGTCGACGGCAGTGACGGCGTCAAGCAGCGCCAGCCGCCCCATCATGGCGCGCTTGAGCAGCGTGCCTGGGATGAGCAGTCGGTTAACCTCGTTTGTGCCCTCAAAAATGCGGTTGATGCGCGCATCACGCGACAAGCGTTCGATGGGGAAGTGTTCGGTGTAGCCGTAGCCGCCGAAGATCTGCAGCGCTTCGTCGATGGTGTAGTTGAGCTGTTCGGTGCCGTAGACTTTCAAGATCGCGCACTCGATGGCGTATTCTTCTAGCGCTTGCTGCACGCGGCTTTCGTCGTCGGTGCGGGCGGCTGAGCTGCGGCCCCCTGCGGCGATGAAAGCGTCGATGACGCCGGTGGTGCGGTAGCCCATGCTTTCGGTGGCGTAGATCCCGCACGCGATGTGACCGAGCTTGTGGCGGATCATGCCAAACTCGCTGATGGACTTGCCGAATTGTTTGCGGTCTTTGGCGTAGTCGACCGCG
>JAYTVG010000163.1:0-7552 GCA_043744135.1 Deltaproteobacteria bacterium
CCGGCGCCGACGTGCGCAGCAGCAGCACCGGCCAAGAACTCACAGATCCCGCCCAGCGCGCCGCCTCCACCCACGTGCACGGCGGCGCCAGCGCACCGACCAGCGCGCCCGTCGAGCCCGCAGCCGACGACGGCCGCGTCGACCCCGAATTGCTGATCGCGGCGTTGCGGTCAGCGCGCGGAAACGTCAGCGCCGCAGCGCGTCAATTGGGGCGGCCGCGCGCGCAGCTGCAGCGCTGGCTGCGTGAATTTCGCATCGATCCGACCGAATTTCACTGAACACTTCCACGACCGTCAATAGGCTAACACCCGCGATCGCGGCCGTATTCCCTCAGATTTCAGCGGGTTGAGGCAACGCATAGGTCCAACGCCCCGGCGCGAGGTTGGCCCAAAGGTTGCTGTGTATCACAAAGCTGGTCCACATCTGCGCGGGAGTGTGTCATACGCGCACACTCGTGATTCGCCGCAGTCGCTGGTTTTGACGGTCATGCGCTCGCAAGCGCCTCGGGGTGTTTGATGGTTCGGGTTTGTCGCAACAACCTTTTCGTCACCCTCGTGCTGGCGCTGTGTGCAGTGACGTCGGTGCGCGCCCAAGATGCCGCGCCCCCTGCCGCGCCAACACCGGCCGCCCCCGACCCGGCGTCGACGCCAGCACCGGCCAACGCGGCGACCACGCCCCCCGCCACGTCGAACGCGCGCTTAGCCCCCGGTGGCATCGCTGCGGAAAAGGGTAGCGGACTGCCGGTGCATATCGGCGCTGCGTTTTCCAACAGCGTCGGCAACGGCTTCCTCGCTGCGACGCAGTACCAACGCCAGCCGCAGTGGAGCACGGCGTTGTCGCTGTCACCATCGCTCAACATCGCGCAGCTTGTGAAAGGGACCTCTGCCGATGTGCTGCCAAAGATGCGCCTGGGAGGGTCGGTGACGTTTTCGGTCGGGAACTGGCTGCCAGCGTCGAGCGGAGAGGTCTACGACCGCATCGTGCGCGTCAGCGACTTTGGCACCAACCTTTCGTTTCCAGCGCTGTTCAACGACGACACCTACACAAACATCTCGGTGACACCTTCGATTGGTGTGCGGTTGCCTTTGTCGTTGGCATCGCGTCAGCGAAACCTCGCCGTGTCACCCTCAGCGAACGTCGCAATTGGCTGGCACACGCCCGAGTGGAAATTCGGCACATTCGACGTCAACTACACGCCATCTGTGCGCGGCAACATCTACACGGCAGATTCGCCATCTATTCCATGTGACTCGGCGGTGCGCTCGCGTGGAGTCGTGACAAACCCGCTGCTCGATAGTGATGAGCCGCTGGCATACGGGCGCTCCGCAGAAATCCTACCGAACGGAGAATGTCGGCTGCGTGGGCGCCAAAACGTCGGAAGCATCAGCAATGGCATCGGTGCCGGTTGGTCGCTCGGCGGTCACAGCGTCTCGATGGAGCTCGGCTGGGCCGTGAGCTTTTTGCGGCGCCTTCGTAACGATCCATCGCTGAGCAGCAAATATGCGTCACAACAAAATTTCAACGAATCCTCGAGCGGTTCGATCTCGTACACGTACACGATTCCCGTTGATTTCAACCTTTCCATCAGCGCTGCGCTCGGTTCCGAACAAGGCGTCTGGTCCGCCGACGGCAGCAAACCCCGCTTCCCGTTTTTCGATTTCTTCACCCCCGCAAACAACTTCTCGTCGGGGTCGTTGAGCCTCGCTGTTGGCATCTAGGCCTTGAGGCACACCATGCACACCCCTTCATCATCGTCTGGTTCCCCTTTCGTCAGGAGCACATCCATGCGCCTTGGTTCTGCGCTGTTGTCAGCGTTGTCAGTTGTCGCCACCCTCGTCACTGGTCTGTCGACCAGCAGCTGCTCGTACCGCAACGAGGACATCAACCGTGTCGTCGACCCGTACTGGTCGAAGGCCTACTTCAACAAAGACGACAGCTGGTACTACCGAACGACCATCACCGACGCGGCACCTGAGGAATCGTTCCTCTCCATCGGTGACGGCGACTGGTTGATGCTCGAAACCATCCACTGGGAGATCTTGCAAGACCGTTTGGTCGGCTGGCGTGCCTATCCCGCCGTGCCCGGTGCCGAAGCCGAAAACACCCCCGGCTCCGAAGACGTCGACTTCAACGGCCAGCCGGTGGCGATCTTTCGCATCACCGAGCACTTCGACATCCGCCGCGAGTTCGACACCGGCACAGGCGAGGAGTCAAACGTCATCAGCGAAAACCACGACCGCCAGTGGTACGACCGCGCGTTTATCCGCGTCGACTGGAGCCGCAACCTCGTCGACACCTTCAAATTTCACATCCTCTTCAACCAGTTGTACCCCACTGAAGCGGTGTCGAACAACGCGCCTGGCAACCCCAAGCGCTTCCGTTTTGAGCCCGACTATTTCGAGGTCAGCACCAACACGTACCTGTCACCCGACATCTTCAGCTTCTTTCAGTTTAACGGCGTGGCGTACACCGGCGACACCGCGGGCAACACCGTCACCATGCGTCATTCGTTCATGAAGGTGCCGAAGTCCGACTACGTGCCCATCGCGATGCCGCCTACCGTCATGTTGGAAGACGCCGACGGCAAAGAAGTGCGCGACGCCGACGGCTATGCCGTGCGCGTGCCCATCAACGATCGCTTCGGCTTTTTCGGCACGCTCGGCCGCAACACCTTTGACGCCAACCGCGGCATGGTGACCTCGGGCCAAATCTTCAACGCTTCGCGCTTTAACGTCTGGAAAAAGAGCCGCAATGCAGATGGCAGCGTGATGCCGATCGAGCAGCGTGAGCCCAAGCCCATCGTGTACTACACCAACGTCGACCACCCGCGCGCCTACCTCAACGGCAGCCGCCGCGTCGCTGCCGGCTGGAACTTCGCATTTCGGGACATGGTCGCCAAAGCGCAGCCGCAAAAATACACCGGCGCGCTCGATGACACCGGCGTCGCCTCCGACGTGCCCGAGATGTTCATCCTGCGCGAAAATAGCTGCAGCATCGCCAACGTGAAAAACGTCATGGGTGACTTGTCCAAGGACCTCAAGTCGAAGGTCACCGAAGCAGCCAAGCGCGATGGCTACGGCGGCAACGCCAGCTTTGACGGCACGGTTGCCTCGGTGCAAACGCGTGTCGACCACGCCGACGAAAACGATGACGACGGCGAAGACCTTTCCATCACCGCGCGCGTTGCTGAAGAAGCACAAGCGCTCGCCGACCTCGAGCGCGTCTGCTCGGCGCTTGAGTACTTCACCGGCGGTGATGCGACCATCGGCGTTGCAGCACCCAAGGGCGTCAAGCCCTTCACCTACGAGCGCGTCGGCGACACCCGCCACAGCTTGATGAACGTCATCCCCGGCAACTTCCAATCGGGATGGTCTGGCCTCGGGCCACCGTACTGCGATCCGATCACGGGCGAGACCATCTCGGCCACCGCCAACGTCGCTGCGTGGACGCTTGACCGCTCGGCTGCGCGCGCCGCGCAGTGGGTCGACGTCATGAACGGCCAAACGCCGCCTGGCGACTTCCTGTTTGGCTACGACATCAACAAATACATCACCGCCAAGCAGCTGCAGATCAGCGGCCTTGAGACGTGGAAGCCAAAGAGCCAAGCGTTCGATCGCATGAACGAGTACTTCGATGGCCTCAAGCAAAGCGCCGGCAGCCGCGATATGCGCGATGTCATCGGCGACTTGCCGCCCGGCCGCAACGACGCTGCGATGGAGCGCGTCAAGGGCACCGACCTTGAGCAGCTGTTGATCTCGCCCGACGACATCACCATGTACGGCGGTGTCGATCCCGTCAGCGCCGCCACCATGGGCAGCATGGACGACGCCATTCTGGAGGCGGTCTCGCCGGTGCGCGGCAACAACCGCATCAAGAATCTGCAGATGCGCCAGCGCCAAATCGTGCAAATGGGGCAGCGCGCCATGGACGCTCCCGAGATGATCGATCCGCTCGCGATCGGTCGCGCCATCGAGTTGCGCGACCTGCCGTACAAAGAGCGCTTCTTGCAGCTGCGTGAGGACATCTACGTCGCCGTCATGCTGCACGAAGTTGGTCACAACACCGGCCTGTTTCACAACATGGCGGGCTCGTCAGACTCCCTCAACTTCGGTCAGAAGTTTTGGGACTTGCAAGCGCTGCCCGAGGACATCAACACCGCTATCGATCAGCTGTCGGCAGAAAGCGACGCGACCTCGCAAGACCGCGTCACACATCTGCAAGCCTGCGCCGACCTCATCGACAAATTGCTGACGGACGAGGACGGCAACGGCACCTTCCCAGACGCAAGCGAGCTCGATTTCGCGGCCGCCAACATGACCACGCAGGAGTGTTTGCGCCAAACGGAGTCCGAGTACTCGTCGATCATGGACTACCACGCGAACTGGAACGCCGACAGCGCAGGCCTTGGACCCTATGACCTGGCAGCGATCAAGTTCGGCTACGGTCAGCTGCTCGAAGTGTTTAACGACGGTGCGCTGGCTGCCACGCCCGCCGCAGACGCTGGTCGCACGCTCAAAAACCGCATCCGCCTCAACGACTGGAAGCGCATCCCCTCCGACATCGTCGACGGCACCGCCAACGTCTCCAACCGTAGCTATGTGAAGATGGACTGGAACACGTCATCGACACGCCAAGCGCCGCTCGCCAATGAAGTCCCCTACAAGTTCGGTTGGGGCGGCCAGTTCACGCCGGATGAAAAGCCCTTCGACTTTGGCGCGGACTTTCAAACCAACGCGAAAAACGAGCTCAACCGGTACTATCAGCACTACTTCTTCTCGCACTTCACGCGCGACCGTTTGCTTGACTACTTCGACGCCGTCAGCGCTGCCGTCAACAGCGACGACGCCGTGTTGATGGACTTCACGGAAAAGATGCAGTGGTACTTCTACTTGAAGGCGACCGACCCCGACTTCAGCGGCAGCTACCTTGAAAAAGACTTGCTCGGCACCACCCTGACGGGCCTGAACTTGTTCAGCCAGGTGATGAGCCACCCCGCCAACGGCCTGATGGTCGAGCTGCGCAACCAAGACGTGTTTGGCACCACAAACCTGCCGACCTCGGAGCGCAACACCAACCCCAGCGGCATCTTGGTGCCTTGGACCAACCTCGATGAGTGCACAGCACGTCAGGTCGCAGTGACGGACGCTGACGGCGTGTTTCAGCGCATGAAGCCAGGCTTGAGCGACGGCATCGTGCCGATCTCAGAGGGCCGTCCGTTCTTTTTGAGCTTCACCGACGACTACGAAGACCTCTACGTCAAATACGTCGGCACCTACTGGACCAAGACCGATGCGCTGTTGTTGATGGGCTCGATTGGCGCCTGGTTCCCGCGCGCCGACGGCTTCGCCGATCCACGCCTGTTCGACATCAGCTGGTACCGGCTGTTCCCGCACGAGGTCACGAGCATTGTGCACGCGCTGGTGTCAGATGGACAGCAAGTGATCGGGCCGACCGTGGTGCCTTCTGGCGACGTCAACGTCATCGGCTCCTACGTGCCGCGCAACTTGATCAACGCCGATGGCACCTCGCCGGACTACTCGGGCAACGTGCAGGTCTCGCCCAGCATCTCGTACAACCACCAATACCTGGCGATGTTGTACGGCGCCGCTTTGATGTCGACACGCAACGACGACACGCTTGATATGGGCCGGCGCATGACCATCGCACTTGAAGGTTCGAGCGATGACATGAGCGCGTTTGACAACGCGGCACCCGAAAACACCAACAGCTTCGTGCACCCCACGAGCGGCTTAACGTTGCGGGCGCTGCGCGTCGGCGACCAGCCGATCTCGTATGACCTTGTCACGCGCATGAACGTGCTGAAGGATCGCTTCTTAGAGCTGAACGATTGCGTCGCGGATATGGATGACGGCGACCCCGCAACCACCCACCATCTCGACGACAACTATTGCTACTGCATCGACACGCGCCTCAACCCGGCAACGGGCGACTGCGAGCTTGAAGACGTCGAGCCGGTAGGCACGCGCCAGTGCCCCGAGCCCAAGCTGCGCCAACGTCGTGACGTTGCCCTACAGACCATGGATGACCTGGTCGACTTCGCGAACAATCTCCGTTCCTTTAACCAACTCTTCGTGAACTTCTAGAAAGGAGGACGCCATGAACAACACCATTCACACCATGAAAAACCTCATGACCCTCCCTTCACCGGCACGCCCTTCACCGGAAAGCCCCCCCATGCACACTTCACGTTTCGGCTCCTTACGCACTGAAGCGACGGCCTTCACCGGCGCCCTGATGACGGCGCTGGTGCTGGTCGGTTGCGGTGAAGCTGTCGACATCGACCGCACGTCACCGAACAAGACCAAGAAGGATATGTTCGTTGGTGAGTGGTACTACCGCTCCACCGTCGTCGATAAGCAGTACGCCAGCGCCGACGAGTTCATCGGCGTCGAAGGCGGCACTGAGCGCATCACCTGGGAAATCACCGAGCACTCGTTGGTCGCCCACCGTAGCTACGAGCGCATTCCCGGCACCGACCAAGCAAACCCCGGCGACCAAAACATCCTCGCGGTATTTCCGATCGAATCGCACTTCGACGTCAAGCGCGGCTAC
The DNA here is from genome assembly GCA_043744135.1 of Deltaproteobacteria bacterium. GTDB lineage: Bacteria > Myxococcota > UBA727 > UBA727 > VGSZ01 > JAYTVG01. Next base: position 6,574 of record JAYTVG010000163.1, read on the forward strand.
AACCCGGTCAACGGTGTCGAGACCAACGTGCTCGAGGAAAACACCAGCGACAGGCCTTGGCAAGATCGAGACTTCATGCGCGTGAAGTGGAACACCAACGCCGCGTCGGGCTTCGATCCGTTCTTCTTTGGAGTCAACTGGATTGGCGGCTTCGGTCTCGACCCAGCGCGCGGTGAGGGCGGCTTTGACCGCAGCGACGACCACGATCCCACCTACCAATGGCGCCTGCGCGTCACGCCAAACTACGTCGAAACCACGCTGGACGGACTGCGCTTCCCGGATGGGCGCATTTGCAACATGCTCGACCCGCTGTCGCCCTGCAACGCGACCCGCGTCAAGATCAAGATGTCGTTTCGCAAACTCGACCCCAGCGACGACTACGTGCCGCTTGACTACCCCGACTTCAAGACCGTGAGCGAAGGCGTTTTGGTGCGCGCCGACAACAACGAGCCGATTTTCACGTCGACGACCGGTGTCGGCGAGAACCTGCAGCGCCGCTGTTTTGCGGCTGAAGTCGGTCGCGATGGCACCGGCGACTTCTCGGTGCTTGAGGTCGAAGGTCTCGGCACGCGCATGTGCAACAGCTCGCCCGAGCTACTCGGGGGCGACCCGCCAAACGACTGCATCACCATCCACGCCAAATGCGACGCGATGGCGCCGCTGTTTTTCTCCGGCGGTCCCGAAGATGTCGGCGTCACATGCGACCCCAACATCCGCGACCCTGACAGCTGCTTTGAAATCAGCCAGCCGGTGTTTTCGCGCTTCGGCTTCTTTCGCACCGACCGCTTCGCCATCGACCGCGAAAACGGCGCCACCCTCACCGCGCGCGAGCGCCTGATCGACCGTTGGAACGTGTGGCAGACCAGCCGCAACGCCGACGGCAGCGTCATCCCGATGGCTGAGCGCACGCCCAAGCCCATCGTGTACTACACAAATGCGCTCTTCCCCGCGGACCTCAAAGACGCCAACACGAAGATGG
>JAYTVG010000164.1:0-2315 GCA_043744135.1 Deltaproteobacteria bacterium
GTGGAGGTTGCGAGACGTGGCCTCCGCATCCGCGTGCACGCACGTAAGACCCCACCCGGGGTAAGCCCTTTAGGTCAGGCCACTAAAACGGTGCGCTCAAAACGCGCGACGTGGTGCTGTGTGCGATTATCCGCGCGGCACCGGCGATTTCATCGACCTTGGGAGGTGAACAATGAATTTCGCGCACGCCGCGCACGCCCGCAACGCGCAGGCTTAGATATCCAAGTTGACGACGTCGAGCGCGCTCTTTTCGATAAATTCACGCCGCGGCTCGACTTCATCACCCATCAGATCCGAAAACACCTGGTCCGCTTCGACGGCGTCTTGCACCCGCACCTGTAGCAGCGTGCGGTTTTTCGGATCCATGGTGGTTTCCCACAGCTGCTCGGGGTTCATCTCGCCGAGGCCTTTGTAGCGCTGGATGCTGTGGCCCTTGCGCGCCTCGTCGTCGAGACGCTTGGTGAGCTCATCAATGCTCGCCATCTCGATGCCGTCTTGGCCTTTGCGCTCCATGACGTAAGGTGCCGCACCCAACAGCGCCATGTTCTTATCGACCAGCCGGATCAACTCAGCGATCTCGGGGCTCTCGAGCAGACCTTGCGTGATCTTAGTGACGACGGGGGCGCCGTTGTGCATCGTGTGTACCGTGAACGCCTGCACACTGGCGCGCGCTGCGTCCTCGCTTTGTTTAACCTGCACCGGCAAGCACTGTGGCGCATGCACCTCGAGATGCGTTTGGATGCGTGCCTGGACCGACGCGACGTCGAGGGTGATAAAATCGGCCCCGCGCACACGCGCGCCGCGGATCACCGCATCAAGCGCGTGCACGCTGATGCGCCGACGCAGCGTGTCCATCAGCCGCTGGTAGCCGTAAAACGCCAAGCACGCGGTCTTGAGCACCGCTGCGTCCGCCAACGTGCCGCGCACGCTGACACTTGCGGTGCGGATGCTCTCGTCGATCAAAAACTGCTCAAGCGCTGCGTCATCTTTGAGGTAGCGCTCGTTTTTCCCTTTGGCGATTTTGTAAAGCGGCGGTTGCGCAATGTACAAATAGCCGCGGTCCACGACGTCGCGCATCTGCCGATAAAAAAACGTCAGCAACAGCGTGCGGATGTGGCTGCCGTCGACGTCAGCGTCGGTCATTAAGATAATCTTGTGATAGCGCGCTTTTTGCGCATCAAACTCATCGCTGCCGATGCCGGTGCCGAGCGCCGTGATGAGCGTGGTGATTTCTTGGCTGCTCAACATCTTATCGAAACGTGCCTTTTCAACGTTCAAGATCTTGCCGCGCAACGGCAGGATCGCTTGGCATTTGCGGTCGCGCCCGCTTTTCGCCGAGCCGCCTGCCGAATCGCCTTCGACGATGTACAGCTCCGACAACGCAGGATCTTTCTCTTGGCAGTCGGCGAGCTTGCCGGGCAGACCCATGCCGTCGAGGGCGCCTTTGCGCCGCGTCAGCTCACGCGCCTTACGCGCGGCCTCACGGGCACGCGCCGCGTCAATCACCTTGCCGCAAATCGCCTTGGTCTCGCCGGGGTTTTCCACGAACCAGGCGCTGAGCTTTTCGCCCACCAAGCTTTCGACCGCGGTCTTGGCGTCGTTTGACACCAGCTTTTCTTTGGTTTGCGACGAGAACTTTGGGTCAGGCATCTTCACGCTGACGACGGCGGTGAGGCCCTCGCGCATGTCGTCGCCCTCAAAGGTCATGCCCTTGGCGTGCTTTTCCATCTCGCGCGTGATGTAGCTGTTGAGCGAGCGCGTCAGTGCGGCGCGGAAGCCTGCGAGATGCGTGCCCCCGTCGGGGTTTTTGATGTTGTTGGTGAAGCAGAAGGTGTTTTCCGAATACGAGTCGTTCCACTGCATGGCGACGTCGATGGTAAACAACACGCCGGCGATGTCGCGCTCGCCGCTGATGGTGATGGGCTTTTGGTGCAACACCTGGCGGTTTTTGTTGAGGTGGGCGACAAATTCTTTGATGCCGTCTTCGAAGTGAAACTCGTGTTCTTTGTTGGCCGCGCGCTCATCGACGATCTTGATGCGCACGCCTTTGTTCAAAAACGCTTGCTCACGCAATCGCGCGCTCAGCACATCGAACGAAAAATCGGTGCGCGTGAAGATGAGCGGGTCGGGCCGAAAGCGCACCGACGTGCCGCGCTCCGTGGTGTCGCCGATGCGCTGCAGCTTGCTCGACACGATGCCGCGCGAAAAGGTCTGGCGGTGCGCTGCGCCGTTGCGCTTGATGTCGACGATGAGTTCTTCAGACAGGGCGTTAACGACCGCAGCACCAACGCCGTGCAAACCGCCCGACACCTTGT
>JAYTVG010000165.1:0-7535 GCA_043744135.1 Deltaproteobacteria bacterium
GCGCTGGCGGCCTCGGGCGGCAGTTGACCTCGCCATGTGACGGTATCGTCGATGTCAAAGTACAAGCGCGTGACGGCGTGCAGCTCGGCTGGATCCGCGCTCGACAACGACAGCGGTGGGTTGGTGTGACGCAAGAAGTAACCGATCGTGCGCGCAGGGAAGGCCAGATCGCCGCTGCGCGAGCGCTGCGTCATTGCTGCTTCGGCGACAAAAATCAAAGGCGCGAATCGAGCAGGGCACGCTTTGCGGCCGCCGCGAACCAGGCTACAGCCGCGGTGGGGATTGCCTTGGTTTACCTCACAACGTCGGAGAAGTCGTGACGCTACCTCGACGTCTGGCGCTGGTGAGATTGCTCAAGGCGCACGGCCTTCGAGGTGCAGAGCGCATGCGTGACGACGACATCAAAGCCGCTCTCAAACTCTTCAGCGCCGGCCCGTTGTCGGCTGCGCATGGGGCGCCCGTGCAAGCCGTCGTCAACAGCGCGTCGCTCATCCGCAAAAGCGACCCGCCGCCGCCGCTGCCCGAGGGCGACGATCCGTATGCGCTGCCGCGCTTTCGCGAGCCGCCGCTGTTTTTGCCTGACCATCAGCGCACATTTCTGCGCGCCATCGCGGTCAAGCCGCGCCAGTGTTTTTTCACCTGGGACGTGCAGCACGCGCGCCGCCGCAGTCACGCGCAACTGCAAGTGCGTGCGCTGGCATTTTTAGGCGACCCCCCCGACGCCGACGCCTTGTGGCGCCAGCCGATCAGCTTCGACGTGCGGGTGGAGATCGCCGCGACCGGCTGGTACTTGCCGCTGGCGCCCGAGCGTTTATGCGTGGTGGCCCAGCTCGTCGACGACGAAGGGATCATCGCCAGCAGCAATGTCACGCTGACACCGCCGGCGCGTCCGGCTGCACCGGGGCCGTTGTGGGTGGCGACGCTGCCGCCGTCGTTTGATCGGCGCTTGCTGTTGCAGCGCAGGCTGCTCACCGGCGCCGTCGACGAGGCGCGCTTCGTGCGCGTGGGCCAAAGCGACGCGCGCGACGTCGGCTCAAGCAGCGCGCCGTCGTCGTTTGAACTGTTTCGCATCAGCGCGACGCCGTCGAGCAGCGCCAGCGGAGGGGTGCGATGAGCTACGTCGTCATCGCGCTGCACGGGCACCTGCCGTTCATCAACCACCCCGAACACGAGACGTTTTTGGAAGAGGATTGGTTGTTTGAAGGGGTAGCGGATTGCTATCTGCCGCTGCTCGCCATGCTCGACGGTTGGGCGCATGACGACGTGCGCGCGCAGTTGACGCTGGGTCTGTCGCCACCGCTGTTGTCGATGCTAGCGCTGCACAACCTCCGCGAACGGATGGCGCGGTATCTCGATGCGCGCGTGTCGCTGGTGACGCGCGCCCTTGCGCAAATGCCGCACGACGCCCCGTTTCGTTCGGCAGCGCAGTTCGCGCGCGAAGAAGCCGAACAAGGCCTCGACCGCTACGCTCGCTGTGGCCGCGACCTCGCGCGGGCCTTCGCGCAGCACCACCACAGCGGTCGCGTCGAGTTGATGACGTGCCACGCCACGCACGGCTTAGCACCCGTGCTCCAAGACGCGGCCATGCTCAACGCCCAAGTGCGCGAAGCCATCACTACGCACGAGCGATGCATTGGCGTGCGGCCGCGCGGCATCTGGCTGCCGGAGTGCGGTCTGCATCCCGAGGCGTTGCGCGCGCTCGCAGAGGAAAATCTCGTCTTCACGTTTTGTGAGGACCGCGCGGTGCGCTTTGCCTGGCCACCCCCGCACAACGACGTCTACCGCCCGTTGTTTTCGCCTGAGGGTGTCGCGTGTTTCCCGCGCGATCCGATGAGCGCCAAAGAAGTCTGGAGCGCGCAAGAGGGCTACCCAGGTGATGCGCGCTATCGAGAATTTTATCGCGACCTCGGCTACGACGCGCCCGCAGCCCTGCTCGACGGCGTCCACAAACAAGGCACCGGCGCGCGCAAAAATGTCGGCGTCAAACTGCATCGCATCACCGGACGTGTCGGACTCGATGAAAAGCTTCCCTACGACCCCGCGGCCGCGCGGGGTGCCGCGCACGATCACGCACACGATTTCGCGGTACGGCGCGCGCAAGATGCGCTGGAGATCGAGCGCGCATTAGCGGCGGAGCCGGTGATCGTGGCGGCGTTTGACGCGGAGTTGTTTGGACATTGGTGGCATGAGGGTCCGTGGTTTTTGGACGCATTCATGCGCACGCTCGCCAGCGGCCACGTCGACGGTGTGCCTGCTCCCAAGCCCGTGAGCGCCTACCATTACTTGGAACTTGAACCGACCCAACAAGTCGCATTTCCCGCGGTCAGCAGCTGGGGCGATGGCGGCGCGTTTGAAGTGTGGGTCAACGACAAAAACGATTGGCTGTGGCGCCGCATCTACGACGGTCAGGCACGGCTGCGGGCGATAGCCAGCCACATCGACGTCACCGACGCGAAGTTTCAGCCCGCCCTTCAACAAGCCGCGCGTGAGTTGCTGTTGGCGCAGTCCAGCGACTGGCCGTTCATTTTGACGATGGGCACTCAGATGGGCTACGCCGCGCGCCGTCCTGTGGTGCACCTGTCGCGTTTGCACCGCGTCCTTGACGCGCTGGAGCGGGGCGTGGACTGCAGCGCGGATGTGCAGCAACTGCGCGAGCGCGATGCGGTGTTTCCCGATGTGGAGCTGGCGCCGTTTTTTCGCTGAGCGCGGTCGTTTGGCGGCATCGCACGACGTCGTGCTTGCACGACCGACGATCAGCGATGTTGTTGTTGCGACAGCGCCCAAATGGTGCCGACGACGATGATGCCGGCGATGACCGCGAGGGCGATCTTGACCTTGCTCCACGGCCGCTCGCCGTGCACCGCACCGGTGATGGCGTTGACGACGACGCGGTAGGGCTGATCCATGAAGCGGTAGGCCAAGATCCACACCGGCAACAGCACGTGCTTGTAAGTCAGCGCTGAGTAGTTCACGTCCATCGACGTCACGCGCTGCTCATCGCCGCCGATGCGCCTGCGCACGTCGCCGTTGAGCTCGTCCTCCATGCGCTTTTTTGACGCCTGGAAGGTTTCTTTGAGTTCGAGCTCGTAGGTGTGTGCGAGCTTGCCGGCCATGGCGTCCTCAGTGAACGGCACCATGTTTTTGAGCGGCCACGGCTCTAAGCCCTGCAGGAGTTTTTGCGGCAGGCTGCGCAGCGCGGGCACGAGCACGTCGTCAAAGAAGCGTTGAAACGAACCGCTCGTCGGCGTCCAGTTGATGCGTCGCTCCTGTCGGCGGTTCTTTCCGCTGCCCACCGTCACGTAGTACGCGTTGCCGCGCATGCCGCTGTAGCGGGTGAAGCTCATGGCGTCGAAGGTGAAATAGGGCATGTACACACCGTCAAACTTGCCCTCGACGCCGCGCCGTTTCCAAGCGTTCGGCGCAAACCAACGGCTGTTGACCCACGCCGCCATGTTTTTTTGCGCCTCGGTGCGCTCAATGGCGAAGGTGCACAGACCATCGACGGCAATGCGGTGCTCCAGCTTGTGGGCATTTTCGCGTTGGATAGGCGCGTCACAATACGCGCAGCTCGACGACGTGAGCGAGCCTTGAAACACCACAGTGGCGCCGCACGCCGAACATTTGACCTCGCTGACGCCGGCAAACTGGCTGTCATCCGCATCGCTGCGACGCGCGACTTGGCCTTCGAGGGCGCGCATGAGGTCGTTTTCGTTGACGGCTGCTCCCTCGGCAAACTCGAGTTGTTTGACGAAACCGCAGTGGTCGCATTTGAGCGATTGCGTGCCGATCGAGAACATCAACTTGGCGCCGCAGTTGTCGCAGGGGAATTCTTTCTTGGCTTTAAAATCACCAAAGCCGCCCTGCTGTTCGGAGGGTGCGGCGCTTTGGGTTGCAGTGCTGGTGGTCATGCGTGAACCTCGATGGCGCCACGCTAGTGCGATGTCACCCGGGTGCGTAGTGGGCTTTGTCGTTCACGGCCGCGTGGACAGGCTGACGATGTCCTGCGGTGGTTCTGTGCCGCTGAGCGTGTGGTCCCACAGCGCGTCGAGCCAACAGGTCGCGAGGGCTGACGGCGCCGTGCCCGGATTGACGATGGGTTGTACGTCGACGATTTCATCAAAGCCGCGCTGCAAGACAAAAAACACCGTGGTTTCGACCGACGTGGGGTGGGCGCGCAAACACGCGGCGCGTTCGGTTTGCAAAATCGCATCCCACGACGTGACGATCATCGTGCTCGTGCCGCGTCGCACCACGCCGCTGCTGTCCATGCCGCCGCCGCCGCCGCCGCCGCCGCCGATACCGCCCAGCCCGTCGCGCGACGGTCGCGTGCCGGGTTCGACAGCGATTAGCGACGTCACCGGCGACACCACGTGGCTGGCGGTCGCCAAACGCATCATCTCAAATGGCGTCCAATCGGTGTCGACGTCGGCCACCATGATGCCGCCAGCCACCGACTGAAAGCCTGCATCTTGCGCCAGCGTGAAGGTCATCGGCGTCGCCCACAAGCGCGCGGCGACCACCGGCGTGACCTCGTTGATGTCGATGCCGACACTGCGCGACAACGAGGCGCCTTCTTTGAGATCGGCAAGTTGCAGGGCGTTGGCCGCGTCGTCTTCGCTCATCCGATCGAGGTGCGCGTCGCTGGGCGCACGCACGATGCGCACGTCGGTGAGGCGGGTGGGCCGCACCAGATGCGTCAGCTCAGTGCGCAGCGTGTCACCACGAAACCACCACGACGTCAGCGCCGCGACGATGCCGCCGTGTGCGTTCACCGCCGGCGACCACAACGGCTCGTCCACGACGCGCAGCTGGGTGCCAAGCTCGCGCCGCCGCTGCACGCGGGACAGCTCCATGAGCGACGTGCTCGGCAGCAACTGCTGCACGCTTGCAAGGTCTTGTCGGTCATCGTCGCTGCTGTCAGCGCGCTCGATCGTCACCACGTGCAACAACACGCTTGGGCGGTCGCTCAGAGCGCTGTCGAGCTCCCCCGCACTGCTCGTGCCGCGCACGTTGCCATCACAAAACGCCACCACGCGTTTTGCGCGCGCGCCATCGACGTCGAGCAACTGCGCGGCCGCATGCACCGCACGCGCGAGCTCGCTGCCGTTTTGCAGCGGCGCGTGCGCGAGCGACAACAGCAACGCGTCGGTGGCGGTTGCGCTCACAAACGCCGTCGAACGTCGTCGTGGTACACGTGCGAACGTCATGACCTCAAAGCGCGCGTCTGGCATCAAAGACACCAACGCGCGCGCCGCCGCCAACTGACGCGCTAAGCCGATGTCACCGACTGAGTGTGAAGCGTCGATGACCAACACCACGCGGGCGTCGTGCGGCGTCTCACTGAGGCTGCCGACGTCAATCTCGACGCGGACCGCTTCTCGGTCGGTCGCCAGCGGCACCCGCGCGAACCGTCCACGAACGTGAAACGGTGCGCGAACAGCGATGCGCAGCGTCGCGTCACGGTGTTGCGTGGAACTCACGGTGCGCACGAAACGCTCGCCTGGTGCGAAGGGTTTGTGGTTGAGCTGCAAGGTGCGCGCGTCGAACACTGCGTCGATGCTGCTAACGCGCAGGTCCACGGGTGCCAGCAGCGCAGCGTTGTCGTCGTCGAGCGCGCCAGTGTCCGTGTCAGTGTCGTCGTCGTCACCGCTGTTGTTGTTTTGACGTGGGTGGGGGAGCGGCACGACGATTTGGTAGTGCCCGTCGACGAGCGCTGTTGGCACGATGCTGCGGATTTCGATCCAGGTGGTCTTGCCAGCGACGAGCGGGAAGACCTGTAGCTGCAACAGGTCTGAGCCCAGCCAATACAAAATCGCCGGGTCTTTGAGACGCGCAAGGCCCAGCCCCGTGAGCCGTTGGTATTTGCGAGCCGCTTCTTGCGACTCCATCAACTCGGCGGGGTACCACGTTGTGGTGGCCAAACTGCTTTGTTCCTCGGCGAAGCTCGACGAAGTTCTTGGTCCGTTTGCCACGGTCGATGCAATCGCCAGGTGGTTGGCGGTGGCGCCCGACGGCATCGCGATGCGCAACTGCAGCTCGTCGGGTTTGGGGCCGTCGCCGACAAATGCGCGGCGCTCGGTGACCTGCGCGTAGCCGTCATGAAGCACCACGGACACTTGGTGCGCTACCTCGCGAACGCCCTGATCGAGGGTGGACTGCAGATCTTGCGCCACGCTCACCGACGACCACGCGAGCGCAGCCGTGACGACCGGTAGCCAAGCACCACAGCGACGAGATGAAGCGCGCAACGTCATAGACAGCAGACCTCCACAAGGCGTGGATTGTTCCACGTGCATATGCTGGATCGGTTTTCGCGGCTTCGGCGTGGAATTCGCGCCGCCAAGCCGCTACAACGTGGCGATGCCTGCACGTCGTGACGAATCGGGATTGCATTGTTCTTTTTGCGGCAAGTCGCAAAAAGAGGTGAAGAAGTTGGTCGCTGGGCCGTCGGTGTACATCTGCGAGGAGTGCATCGGCTTGTGCAATGACATCATCGCCGAAGAGGTGGAGGCCGACACCGAAACGTCGTCGACGCCGACGATTTTGCGTCCAAGTGAAATCAAAGCGGTGTTGGACGAGTACGTCGTGGGCCAAGAGCGCGCGAAAAAGACCTTAAGCGTTGCGGTCCACAACCACTACAAGCGCATCTATTCGCAAGTCGAAACTGACGACGTCGAACTGCAAAAATCCAACATTTTGTTGATCGGGCCTACGGGGTCGGGCAAGACGCTGTTGGCGCAAACACTCGCGCGCATCTTGAAGGTGCCGTTCACCATCGCCGACGCCACCACGCTCACGGAGGCGGGCTACGTCGGTGAGGACGTAGAAAACATCATCGTCAACCTGCTCAACGCCGCCGACCACGACATCGAGCGCGCTCAGCGCGGCATCGTGTACATCGACGAGATCGACAAGATCGCGCGCAAGGGTGAAAATCCCAGCATCACGCGCGACGTCAGCGGTGAGGGCGTGCAGCAAGCGCTGCTGAAGATCATCGAGGGCACGCAGTGTAATGTGCCCCCCAAGGGCGGCCGCAAACACCCCCAACAAGAGTTCCTGCAGGTGGACACCTCGCAGATCTTGTTCATTTGCGGCGGCGCGTTTTCTGGCCTCGAAAAGATCATCGAACAGCGCGTGGGACAAAAGACCATCGGCTTTGGCGCCGACGTCACCAACAAAAAGAAGCGGCGTACGGGCGAGATGCTGCAGCTCGTGCAGCCCGAGGACTTGCTGAAGTTTGGCATCATCCCAGAGTTGATCGGCCGCTTGCCCGTCAGCGCCGTGCTCGAAGATCTCGACGAAAAGGCGCTCGTGAGCATCCTCACGCAACCTAAAAATGCACTGACGAAACAATACAAGCGCATGATGGAGCTCGATGGCGTCAGCTTGCGCTTCACCGACGATGCGCTCAAGACCGTCGCGTCCGAGGCGATCAAGAGAAACACCGGCGCGCGCGGCCTGCGCTCCATCTTGGAAGGTGCCATGCTCGACCTCATGTTCGATATGCCAAGCCAAAGCGGCGTGCGCGAAGTGGT
>JAYTVG010000166.1:0-7529 GCA_043744135.1 Deltaproteobacteria bacterium
GCGCTTGTCGAGCCACCGCGACGGAATGGCGAGCGACCAGACAAAGCCGATGGGGCGCGCACCCGCCGCGAAAACATCCGAGAGGTTTTGCGCCACCGCGCGATGGCCAGCAAACGTCAAAGGGTACAGCCGCTCATCAAAGTCGACGCCCTCGACCACCATGTCGGCGGTGACCGCACCGCGCGTGAGCGTCAGTGCGGCGGTGTCGGACTGCCAGCTGTCAGCGATCGGCCCGACAAACGCACGCCGAATCAACTTCAACAGGGCGTCTTCGCCGTGCACCGCTCAATCGATCCAGTCGGCGATGAACAGATTGGTCTCACCGTCGACGGAGTCGTTGCGGTTGGACGCGAACACGAGCTTTTTGCCGTCCGGCGAAAACATCGGGAAGCCGTCGAACGAAGGGTTGGTGGTGACGCGCTCTTCACCGGTGCCGTCGAGGTTGACCATCCACACGTCAAACTCGCGGCCCTTCGGATCTTCCTTGTTGGTCACGTACAACACGCGTTTGTTGTCTGGGTGCAAGTAGGGTGCAAACGACGCTTTGTTGTGGTTGGTGACACGCACCACGTGGCTCAGTTCGTTTTTCCTGCTGATGTCCGCGGTGTAGACGTCAAGCGTGGTGGGGCGCACCAAGTGCGTCGCCAACAACGCTTGGTAGTCTTTGAGCTGCTCACCCTCGGGACGCGACGCGCGCCAGACGATCTTCTTGCAGTCCTCCGAGAAAAACGCGCCCCCATCGTAGCCTGGCGTGTTTGTCAGTTGTTTGACGCCGCTGCCGTCGGGGTTCATGACGTAGACGTCAAGATCGCCCTTGCCCGACGATGTGAAGATGATGCGCCCATCTTTGTGACAGACGGTGGCCTCAGCGTCGTAGCCCTTGGAGGCAAACAGCACCTTGGCGTTTTTGCCGTCGCCGTCTGCCTGCCAGATGTCAAACTCTGGGTACACCTTCCACACGTAGCCCTGCGAACGATCGGGCTCGTCGAGGCAGCCGGCGCCAACGGCATGCGTGCTGGCGTAGATGATCTTGCCGCTGGGTGCGATGTAGCTACACGTGGTGCGCCCATCACCGACTGACACCTTGCGCACGTCGTGTCCTGTCGACGTCATGCGGTAAATGGCGTCGCATTTTTCACCATCGCGCTTGGATTGAAAGATCAGCTCCTTGCCGGTCTGGTCGAAATACGCCTCGGCGTTTTCGCCGCCAAACGTCAGCTGTACGACGTTTTGTAAGTGGCGCTCATCCGGGCGTTGCACCGGCGTGAGCACGCGCGCCGGCGCTGCGGTCACAGGCGGCGACAGCTGTGCGCCCGTCGTGGCGTTTGGCGCGGCGGCGTTTGGCGCCGTCGGCTGACTGCTCGGGCGCGCCGCGGCTGGGCTGCTCGTGCCGCCCGCCCCCGACTGCGAACAGCCCACGGTCAGCACGACAAACGACGCCACGATGGCGCAAGATTTCACCGACCTTGGGAGGTGAACAAAGTAATTCATCATGCCCGATGATTTGCAGACCGCCGCGCAGCACGCAACCGCGCTCGCCAAAACCGTCGCTCCCCGACGCCACCAGATGCGAGCATTGTGGCCACGTCGCGAACTCGCGCTTGCCTTCAGCGAAACAAGATGCGCGTGTTGCGGGTGGTTGGCTGCGCGCTCAGCGCAAACACGAAGCCGTCGCCGACGATTTCGGCGTCGCCGACAACCTCGACTTCCCCTTGTGCGTTGGCGGTCGCAGGGGGCGTGACGCCGACTCCGCTCAGGCGCAGGGTGCTGCCGTCTTCCTCAGTGAACACGCCGTCGCGTCCGAGAGCGACCACGACAACGCGGTCGCCGGTGGTGCTTGTGATGTCGTCGATTCCGTCAGCGACCAGCAACGTCTGGGCAGCAATCCGCGTCATCGGCACGATGGCGCCCGCGGGCATCAACACTGCGATCTCGGTGATGTCAACGTCGACGGTGAGCGAGCTTGGCCCCGTGAAGCTCGCGTGCGAAGCGCCGAGACTGCCGATCGGCGCACCCGGCAGCGGGAACGCCACGAAGCGGCCCGCCGGCAACACCACCGAGCGTGCGCGCGCGCCGTCCGTCACGACGGGTGCCACCAGCAAACTCGGCCCCAAAAACACCTGGTCTTTCACGCCCCACACGGCTTCGTCGTCAAACAGCAGCGGCATCGGCACCCACAACGGCAACGGGCCAGAGCCGGCGCCGACGTCGTCACCGTAGATCTCGGGGTGGTTGGCGAGGGCCAGCGCGCGCAGATACGGGTACAAACGCATGTGGATCTGCGCGTAGCGTTTGTAGTGCGCGGTGGTTTCAACATCGGTGCGAAGGTTGTGATTCAAGCGTGCGTGCGTGCCGTGGTGCGTGCGCATGACCGGCGAAAACGCACCCAGCGCCGCCCAACGAAAAAACAACTCCTTCGACGTCGGTGCGTTGGTGGAGGATTGATAGCCGCCGATGTCGTGCGCAAAGTAGTCGTAGCCCGTCGCCGCGGTGCCTATTCCCATCGGGATGATCGTCGGCAGGCCGTCGTCGCCGTCAAAGGTGGTGCGCTGGTCGCCTGCCCACAGCACGTCGACACGCGAGGGCGAGCCCAGGTGACCGCTACGATAATACACCAACGTATCGTCCAGGCGACCGGCCTCAGTGATGGCGTCGAGGTTGAGCTGCTGCCACATCTCGGGGTAGCGGTTGTGGGTGAGCGCTGGGTCTGATGCATCGGCGAGCTTGATGTCGTCGACGGGCATCCACTCAGCGAAGTCCGCCATCCAGCCCCGCGCACCCAGCCGCAGCGCGTCTGCGAGGTGTTGCGTCTTCATCAACTCGCGCGCGGCAGGGTTTGTCAGATCGAGCAGCGCCGTCGGCGAAAAGTCGCGATCCGCGCCCGCAAACAACGCGGTTGCGCCGTCGACGGTGTGGATGGCGAGGCCGGCTTGCGTGACGGTGTCAAAGACGTCGGCGCCTTGGGTGACGAACGTATTGAAGTACACGTGGTGCACGAAGCCGGCGCTGCGCAGCGCGGACACCATGTCTTCGTAGTGGGGGTAAAGCGCGCGGTCCAAGCCCCAATCCTCGTCGAGGCGGTAAACGTCGCCACCGCTGCCGCCGCGCCAGTCTTCGGTCCACACCACCGAGGAGGGGATCGCGCTATCACGCAAGAATGTCGCGAGCTCCGCGACGCTGTCCTCGCCGAAGATGGCGTCGTTCCATGGGGCAAACACGTAGGGCGGCAGCACACGCGCGCGGCCTGTGAAACCCGCGAGCGCTTGCTGAGCTGCGCGCACGGTGTCGCGCGCAAAGATGCGCACGCGCGCGTTGGGCTCCCACACCTCAAACGCGGCGCGCGCAGTGTCCGTGGCGCACAGATCGAACTGTGCGAACGCTGACGTGTCGACCACCACGGCGACGGCATCACTGCGCACAAACGCCGGCATCGGCACCGATGTCGTGTGGCGACGACCGACGACTTGCCACAACGTCGGCAAGGCGTCGGTGTCAACCTTGCCGATGCCGGGTTCGCTCACCCACAACGGTACGATCTGCCCGCGATGGTCGACGTCAGCACTCTGCGCGCCGAGCCCAATAAAGTGATCGTGGGGCCCGCAGCGCGTGCGCGCCACGATGCGGTTGTTGTCACCCGCGGCGCGCGCGTCCAACAGCACTCCGCCGCGGTCCGCGCTCACGCGCAGGGTCGCGAGCACGGTATCAGCCGACGAGAACTCCACGACAACGCTGTCATTGTCGACGCTGCGGATGGCAAGGGCGCTCGAAAAAGTGAACGGCGTGTCATCCGCTTCAATGTCGAACATGCCAAACTGCATATCGAAGGTTGCCTGTTGTCGTTTGACGCCAACGTCGACGGCGCGCATTTGCCAAACGATGCGCTGGTCGCGCGCGATCGTGATCGCGTCGGCATCAACGTCGATGGTGTTGCCGTCAAGCACCACGTGTGCCTCGCTCGGCGCGCACTGACATGCGTTGAGCGCGACGAGGGCAAGCAAAGCGAACCACGGTCCACGCATAAGGGCGGTCATCGGGCCGTTTTAGTCCAGATGCGATGATGCGCCAGTGCTGACGGCACACCGCACCATGTTGCTCGTGGTCAGCACCTCGGGCGCGACGCAAACGTCGTCGACAACGGCGGCACGCAACGCGTCAACCACGGCGTCGAGGTTTAGGGTGCGCCTCGCAAGACGTTTTTCACCAAGCGCGCCACCGCACGTGACGACGCGCCCTGCACCAAACGCGTCACCACCGCTTCTAAAAATGTCTCCCACGATGCGCGCGCCTGGGTGTCGGCACCGAGCGCGTCAAGGTCGTGACGATCGAGCAGGCGCCGGTCGTGCAACATCGCAAGCACGCGCCCTTTGCCGTCCAACGTGGCGTCGGCGGGCAAATCAAAGGCACTATCGACCAAGCGCCCAAACGCCTCCCAGTCTTGCATGACATGCTGTGCGCGCCCGTCGACGGGAAGCGGCGCCGGCACCAAGCTCAAGCGCGGCCCAACGGGACCTAGGGCGCGCGCCACATCGAAGCCACCCAGCGCCCACCCCTGTCCGTGCAGCCACGTCAACGCGGCCGCGACCGCTGCAAGGTCACGCGCGAGACCCTGCGGCACCGCGCGCAGCGCCGTCAGATCCGCGCTGCCTTCGTGCGCGAGATCCCGCGCCACCACCACGCGGCGCGCACTCGGTACCACGTCGTACACAGGCTGGACCCCGCGCCACAAACGCGCGCACACCACCAGCGGCCGCAGCACGGTAAAATCGTCTGCCTCAACCAGCCACACCGGACGCTCGACGGCGGTGTCGCGGCCTTCGTACACGCGCACCCCGACGTGCGGCCGATCGACCAAACCCAAACGTTGGTAGCGGGCGCTTTGCGCGTCGATCACGCGGCCCGTCACGTGCCCGCCCAGCGCCGACGCTGCCGGCAGCTCAGGCGGCGCCACCGATGGAAGTGCCGCAGCCATCTGCGCAGCATCGACGAAACGCTCTGCCGGCACGACAGCGAGAGCGCGCGAGAAAAATTCATCCCACGCAGCTGGAACATCGGCGCGTACCGCACTCGCCAGCGCGGGCGGCTGCCGGCGGTCTTGCTCGGCGCGCGCGAACACCGGCCGGCCGCACAACGCGCGAAACAACATCGCCGCCACCGCGTACAAATCACCGTCAGCGGACGCCGGCGCGCCAAACAACTGCTCGGGTGCCAGGTATGGCCAGACCGACGCAAGCCCGCCCGTCTCGGTGGACCTCAGCGCCAACAATCGGTGCGCACCGACGTCAACCACGCGCACGCCCGCATCGAGCACGAACACGTTTGTGGGCTTTAAGCCGCCGTGAACAAGCCCGGTGCGGTGCACCGCTGACAACACATCGAGCAGCGCTTTAAACGTCGGCGTCAACCAGCCGCTAGTGCCGCCGGTTTGCAAGCGATCCTCCAGCAGACTCGCTTGGATGAGCTCGGTGACGACGAAGCCCTGCGCCACGTTGAGTTCCACCAACTCAGCGATCGCGGGGTGCCGCAGTGAAGAAAACGCGCGCGTCTCGTTGGCGTAGGCGCGCACCGCGTCAGAGGCGAGCACATGCGCGCCGAAAATCTTTACCGCAACCGGGCGGTCACAAAACGCGTCGTAGGCGCGAAAGACCTCGCCGACACCGCCGCCACCAAGAGGTTCGCCCAGCAGATAGCGGCCACCAAGCAGCAACGTGTCGTCGATGGTGGCAGCGCGTTCGGGAGCGCGCGCCACCGCACCATCGAGCTCGACCGCGACGACGTCGACCGACGCGCCCAGTAACGCGTCGATGTCGTCCGCGACCGGCGCTGAGGGTGCTGACGGCACTTTCGCGGGCGCACCGCGCGCGGGCCGCGACGGTGCCGCTTGAATCGCAGCCAACGCCACCGCGCGTTCGCTCGCCAAAAACTCGTCAAGCGACGTCGGTGGGATCTCAAGGTGTGGGTGCGCGGCTTGCACACGCGCGTGCGCTTGCTGCCACTGCGCGAGCGTCGCTTTGGCGGCGTTTTGGTACCCCAACTGCACAAACGACAGCAGTAGCGTGCCACACGCGCGCGCGCGGTAGATATCGACATCGCTCAGCGACAAGCCCGCTGCGCCTGCCTGCAACACCGCCAGCGCATCGTCGTGGCGGCCGAAGCGCGACAGGATGCGCCCTAAACGAATGCTGGCGTCAGCATCGCGCGGCTGCGTGAGCAAATGACGCTCGAGCAACAACCCCGCGGCGCGCAGATCGCCGGCGTCGTCGTGGCACGTCGCTGCGCGGTCCAGCAGCCCAGCCGCTTCGTAGCTGGCGGCAGCTGCCGTCAAGTCGCCGCGCGCCAAGTGGACCCGCGCAGCCTCCGCAAAAAAGTCGCCGCGGTTGAGGTGGTTGAGCAGCTGGTCGCCCTGCCCACGCGCGATGGCCAACGTCACTAAGCGATCGAGCGCTACACCGTCGTGTAGGGTGACAGCCATGCGCGCAGCGTCGACGATGCTGCCGGCGCTTTCATACGCATCCATTGCGCGCGCGTGCTCAAAGATGTGCTCGTACGAGCGCGCCGCGCCAAGCGCATCGCCGCTGTGCTGCAGCAGCGCAGCCGCGACGGCGTGCTCACCGC
This sequence comes from Deltaproteobacteria bacterium, assembly GCA_043744135.1. GTDB lineage: Bacteria > Myxococcota > UBA727 > UBA727 > VGSZ01 > JAYTVG01. The sequence goes on from JAYTVG010000166.1 coordinate 6,613, forward strand.
GCGCGCGCAAGTCCTGCACCTGTTGCGCGAGCGCGGCGCTTGCGGACGCCTCCGTCGAGGTCACGCGAGCTCCACGGGTCCGCCTTTTTGCACGGCGCGTTGGTAGGCCGGGCGCGCCTGCAGGCGGGAGACATATTCGACGATGCGCGCGGGCACGTCGAGGTGGGCGCCGCGCGCCACCAGCGACTGCATCGGGTAGCTCATTTGAATGTCAGCGGCCGTAAACGATGGACCCGCACACCACGGCGATATCGTGAGTGCATCATTCAAAAACGCCAAATGCGCCGCGAGATTTGGGTCCGTCACCCGCGCCGACACGCTGTCGGCGATGAGGCGCGCGACCGGCTTCATGAAAAAGGGCATCGGCGCCGAGCGCACGCGCGCAAAGACAAATTTCAACAGCAGCTGCGGCATCAGCGACCCTTCCGCGTAGTGCATGAAGTACCGATACGCGCGCGCCTCGGGTGTGCCGGCAGCGGGCTGCAAGCGGCCGGCTCCGTAGCGTTCAAGCACGTGCTCCAAGATCACCGCAGACTCCGCCACCACAGTGTCACCGTCGACGAGGACAGGAGACTTGCCGAGCGGGTGGATGCGCCTGAGTGCTGCGGGCGCCAGCAGCGTCTTTGGGTCGCGATCGTAGCGCACGATGTCGTACGGCACCTCAAGCTCTTCCAACAACCACAACACACGCGTCGAGCGCGAGCGATTGAGGTGGTGCAGCGTAAGGTTCGGCGTGGATAGGGTCACGCCACGAGCGTAGCGACACGCGCGCCAGCACGCGAGCAGCTTGGCAACGCGCGATCACGAGCCACGGTGGCGAAAGTTGGCTAACGCGTCTCGGCGGCGTGCAACGTTACGGTCGCGACCGGCACACCCTCGGCATGCAGCACGAGGTCAGGGCTGCGATCGTGCCATTC
>JAYTVG010000167.1:0-7523 GCA_043744135.1 Deltaproteobacteria bacterium
CACGGCGGCAAGGGCATCCTCCTCGGCGGCGTGCCCGGCGTCCCTCGCGCCAAGGTGCTCATCATCGGCGGCGGCGTCGTCGGCGTGAACGCGTCCAAGGTCGCCGTCGGCATGGGCGCCGAGGTCACGATCGTCGACAACAACCTCGATCGCCTCGAGTACCTCGAGGACGTGTTCCTCGGCCGCGCGCAAACGCTCTACTCCACACCGCACGAGATCGCCGAGCAGTGCGTGCAGAGTGACCTCGTGATTGGCGCCGTGCTCATCGCAGGCGCGCGTGCACCCAAGCTCGTCACGCGCGACATCCTCAAGCGCATGGAGCCCGGCTCCGCCATTGTGGACGTGGCCGTGGACCAAGGCGGCTGCGTGGAGACCATGAAGGTCACCACGCACGAAAACCCCACGTTCGAGGTCGACGGCGTCATTCACTATGGCGTCGCCAACATGCCCGGTGCTGTGCCCCGCACGTCGACGTTCGCGCTCAACCACGCCACCTTCCCGTACCTCAAGCTGCTCACCGACAAGGGCTTTGTCGAGGCTGTCAAAACCAACCCGGCGTTCGCGCTGGGCGTCAACACGCACAAAGGTCACATCACCTACCAGGCGGTGGCAGACGCGCATGGCCTCAAGCACACACCGTTGCCCGACGTGTTGTAAACCTTGAGGCGCGCGACCGACGTCGCGCGCTTCGCCTTTGCGCATCGCAGCCCAACGCCACGCTGTCGACGGAGCACGGCGCGTGGCTTGAGCACCGTATGACCCCGCGGGCGGACGTCGATGCGGCGCAACGACGCGCGTGACGCGGTTGCGGTGACGTGGCAGACCCTCGCGGTGCACGATCGTGGCTCGAAGAACCGCTTGATGCCGCAGCATGCCGCGCTGTTTGTCGGCGACACGCTGTTTGCACGTGTGGCGCGCGCGGTGTGCGCTGCGGGCGTGTTGCCGCGCAAGGAGCTGTACGAGGCGTGGGAGGTGGCGCGCCGCACCCACCGCATGCTGCGCGCCGATGGCTGTCCGCGCCTTTTCGATTGGGCCTGCGGCCACGGGCTGCTCGCGTCGCTGCTTGCGCTGTTGTTTCCGCACGCCGAGGTGGTGGCGTGGGACCCGCACCTGCCGCCGTCCGCGCGCAAGCTCACGGACGCGCTCGCGCAGTCCTGGCCGCATTTGCAAGCGCGTGTGGCGTTTGCGTCGAGCGCGCCCGCGCTGCGCGCAGGGGACGCGGTGGTGAGCTGCCATGCATGCGGTGCGCTCACCGACGACGTCATCGCTAGCGCCATCGTCGCTGGTGCCCATGTCGTGGTGCTGCCGTGCTGCCACCACCACAAAAGCGCGCCGGGGCTGGCGGTGGCGCTGCTGGGGTGGATGGAGCCCGCGCTCGCCATCGACAGCGCGCGCGCGCACACGCTGATGGCTGCGGGGTATCGCGTGGCGACGCAAACCATTGCGCTCGACGTCACACCCAAAAATCGCTTGTTGCTCGCGCATGCAACGCCGCATCGGCAAGCGCATCCGATAGACACCAACGACACGTGAGGCAGCCATGAGCACCAGCCCGAAGCACGCAGCGCAGCGCATGCCGACGATTTTTGTGCCACACGGCGGCGGCCCTTGGCCGTTTGTTGACGTGGGCATCGGCGACGCGCGCGAACGGCAAGCGCTGACAGCGTACCTGTCGTCGCTGCTGCACAACTTGCCGGCAACGCCGCGTGCGGTGTTGTGCATCTCTGCGCATTGGGAGGCGGCGGTGCCAACCGTGACGACGGCCACGCACCCGCCGTTGTTGTTTGACTACTCAGGGTTTCCTGCTGCAGCGTACGCGCTCACGTGGCCCGCACCCGGCGCACCGGACGTCGCTGCGCGTGTCGGTGCACTGCTGTCGGCAGCGGGCATCAAAAACGCCGTGGACGGTGCGCGCGGTTTTGACCACGGCGCGTTTGTACCGCTCAAGCTCGCGATGCCAGCCGCCGACATCCCGACGCTGCAGCTCAGCTTGCAAACCGGCCTCGACCCGCAGCAGCACCTCGCCATCGGGCGCGCACTGCAACCATTGCGCGACGACGGTGTGCTCATCGTTGGCAGCGGCATGACGTTTCACAATATGCGCGCGTTTGGGGACCCTCGCGCAGTGCCGGTCGCCGCTGCGTTTGACGCGTGGTTGCAAGCAAACGCAACGCTGCCGCAAGCCGTTCGCGACGCCGCGCTCGCCGCGTGGGAGCGCGCACCATCAGCGCGTCTGGCGCATCCGCGCGAGGAGCACTTGCTGCCGTTGATGGTGGTGGCGGGTGCCGCCGGTGTGGAGCGCGGCACCGTGGACTACTCCGATGGTTTCATGGGCGTGCAACTGTCAGCGTATCGCTTTGGCGCCAGCGCCCCTTGACGCGCGGCGTCCGCGCCACGTCGTCAATGCGGACGCACATGCTTTCACCGCAAACACGCGCACAAACAAAGACGCCGCCCCCTTCGTTCAGGGCGGCGGCGCTTGATGCATCACAACGCGAGCGTGCTCAACGCTACTGCGGCGTGCCGCATTGGTACCACGTGATGGCCTCTTGGCGCTGCTCGTCGTTGAGGTCAGCCTTGTTTGGCGGCATCGAGCCACCCGACAACTGCTGTTGCGCTTCATCCGATCCCGATGCGGCCGCGTACGTGTCGTAGTTTTCTCCGCTCGGGGCACCTTGGCGCTGCGCGTCTGACAACGTGCTTGAGTGACACGTCGTACAGTTGGTGAACGCGCGCACGTCTTTGTACTTCACAACCGTCGCGCAGTCGGCCGCGGGCGCGCACGCAGGAATGATGCTGGCGAGGGTGGCGAAGCTGAGCGCGCCGACGATGATAAAAATGAACGAACGAACCGGGTGCATGAAACCTCCGGTGACGTCGTTGGCATCGCAAGTCGCACCACGCAACGCAATTGCACTGACGGTGCGGCGCGCCGCGATCGTTGGGCGAGCAGACACAGTCGAGCGCGTAGATGACGCTGTGAACGTCTAGCTAGACCGGCGTGGGTGCCAGCTGGTCGGGCTTGACGTAAATTTCACGATCGCCTTTGGCATTGAGCGCCGGGCCAACGTGGCCATCGCGCTCCATGCGGTCCACGATGCGCGCGGCGCGTTGGTAGCCGAGGTTCATCATGCGCTGCAGCCACGACGTCGAGCACTTCTTGGTGCGCGCAACCACCGCGACGGCCTCGTCGTAGCGCGCGTCTTTGGGTTCGTCGACAGCGCCCATGGCGTCGTCGCTGCCCTCGCTGCCCTCTTCGGCCACCGTGAGGATGTCCATGTCGTAGGTGGGCTTCGCTTGTTGTTTGAGGTGCTCGACCACGCGGTGCAGTTCCTTCTCCGAGATGAACGCGCCATGCACGCGCACCACGTTGGAGGTGCCGGGTGGCATGAACAACATATCGCCGCGGCCGAGCAACTTTTCGGCGCCGGGTCGATTGATAATGGTTTTGCTGTCGTGGTTGGATGCCAAGCGAAAACCCATGCGCACGGGAAAGTTCGCTTTGATGACGCCGGTGATGACGTCAACAGACGGTCGCTGCGTGGCGAGCATGACGTGCAGTCCTGCCGCACGCGCCTTTTGTGCGATGCGCATGACGTAACCCTCCACGTCTTTGCCTGCGACCGCGAGCAAGTCCGCGTATTCGTCGATGACGATGACGATGTACGGCAGCTTCTCAATCGGCTTGTCCTTGAGCGCCGCGTGCATCGCAGCTTTGGCCTGCGGATCTTTACCGTCGAGCACGTCGGCGACTTTTTGGTTGAAGCCCGCCATGTCGCGCACGCCCAGCTCGCTGAGCAATTGATATCTGCGCTCCATCTCTTGCACCGCCCAGCGCAGCGCGACCGCGGCTTTTTTTGAGTCGATGATGGGCGGCAGCAGCAGGTGCGGAATGCCCTCGTAGATGGACAGCTCGAGCATCTTTGGATCGATCATCAAAAAACGCACGTCTTGCGGTGTCGCGCGGTACAGGATCGAGCAGATCATGGCGTTGACGCTGACCGATTTGCCGGAACCGGTGGTGCCTGAGATCAGCACGTGCGGCATGTCGGCGAGGTTGGCGTAGTAGTTTTTTCCGTCGATGTCCTTGCCGAGCGCCATCATCAGCTTGTCGTTTTTCGTCTTGCTCGCGTCGCCTCTAAACTGCGGATCCGCGATGATCTCCTTCATGTACACGGTCTCTCTGCGCTCGTTTGGGATCTCGATGCCCACCGCACCTTTGCCTGGGATCGGCGCAACGATGCGCACGTGGATCGCCTCCATCGCCATCGCGATGTCGTCGGCGAGCGCGGCGATCTTTGACACCTTGATGCCAGGTGCCGGCACCAGCTCGTATGTCGTGCACACGGGACCGGGGCGGATCTCGCGCACGCGACCCTCAATGCCAAAGTCCAAAAACTTCGCGACCAACTTGTCGGCCTGCATGCGCATCTTCGCTTCGTCGAGCGCTTGCGGCGGCGGCGCGTCATAGTCAAGCAAGTTGAGCGGCGGCAACATGAAGGCTGCGCGGGGTTCATGCGCGACGGCGTCGGTGGCCGACACCACCGCTTGTTGATCGACGGGCGCGCGCTCGTGAATGACCATCGCACCGTCGTCGACTTCGCTGAGCGCGGGTCGCTTTTTTAGCACGTTCGCCAAACTTAAGGCGCTGCCATCGACCACGGGCTCGTCGAGCACCCATGGCGGATCGCTTGTGATGGGACTGACCTCGGTGCCGGGCGCGCTTTGGGTCTGCACAGACGCTGTCGCAGCTGCACGCGCAGCGATCGGCGGCGCTGACGGGCCGACGTTGGCGACGTCAACAGCCTTGTGGTCAAACGCGTCGAGCGCTGCGATGCGCGCTTGATCGTCCGCGTGTACGATCTTGCGTTTGGCGCGTTCGTTGGCCTTGTCGGCGATCCGCTGCTTGTTGGCCTCGCGTTCGCGGGCTTTGTCCTCACGCTCGGCGTCCAGATCGATGTTGTCACGCAGGCGATCTTCCTCGTGTGCCAACAGCCGCCGCTCTTCGCGCCACACGTCGAGTTGTTCTTTGCCGTGGCGGTACCACTGAGCGCACTTCTCGCCGAGCGTGCGTGTCGTAGTGCCGATCGGCTTGTCGATCGCCAACAGCGCACCCACAAACACCACCGCACTCGCCACCACGCCAGCACCAAGAGGTGCGATGAACGACGACGCGGTGTTCGCCAACCACGCGCCAAGCAAGCCGCCGGGTGGAAACGGCAAGCCCGCGGCCGGCGACAACAACAAGTGCAGCAACGTCAACATGGCGAGCGCCGCCGCCGCACCACCGACGATGCGCAGCACTGCGTGACGCGGTTGGCGCACCGGCAAAAAACACAGCGCCACGCCCACCGCCAAACCGAGCGGCACCACCAGCGCGCCGCAGCCCAGCGCAAGCGTCATCAAGTCAGCGGCAAACGCACCGCCGGGCCCGATCCAGTTGTGCACGGGGTTGACGCGACCCGCCGCGGTGTCGCCCGATGCGTAAGACACCAGCGCGAGCACCGACAACACCGTCGACGCCAACAGCACAATGCCAAGGAGCTCGACTGGCAGGTGCGCGCTGCGCTCCGCGGACCTCTTCGCTTTCGCCCGGTTCGCTTTGCCGTCCTTTTTGCCGGCGTCTTTGGGGACGGCGCTGTCATCCCGATCCGGGTCGGAGGGCACGGCGGTCGGTGGCGTGGAGACATGCTCAACGCGGGGACGACGGCGCGCACGACGCTGCGGTGCATCTGCCGTGGCGCGCGTGGGCGCTTCACCGTCATCATCATCGCCGTCATCGTCATGCGATGCCATTACCAAGCGCGGCGGGCTCGAATGACGCGCACGCACCACGTCGTGTGGCGTTGCGCGCGGTCTTTTGCGTTGGGCGGCGAGCCTCGGGGCGACGCTATCGTCGTCGTCGTCGTCAATGCCGCTTGAACCGTCGTAAGCGTTGTCCGTCGAAGCCACGCGGATCCTCCATACCCCCGTTGCGTGCACTGCACCGAAGCAGGCGACGCTTGGGGGCGCATGGGTCATGGTGGAGCCGACGGGAGCATGAATCAACAATTCGACCACCCGCGCTGTGGACGGCCAAGCGAGATGCGCATTGACGCACGGCACCGATGCCCTCGACAAAGCGTGCCGCGTGCGCGACCGTCGATGCGTTTGTGGCCCGAGGTACATGATGAACGAACGAAAAGTCCGCCATCTCCCTGGATATCGAACGCGCCCGCGCGCTGAACACCCGAACTTTGAAGGACACCTGCCGCGCGTGCGTGCCACGCTGCCGCCTCAACACGATGCCTCGCGCTTTGAAGGGCATCTGCCGGGGAGCCAGCGACGTGTGGCGTCACCCGCGCAACAAGCGCCCGCACCAACACAGCAACAACAGCTGGCGTTTAGCATCCGCTTGCTGTTCGACCTGCGACAAGAGGCGCCGTACACCGTCGCGGAGGGCCGCCTGGTTGCGGCCGAGCTCAGCGGCAAACCGTGCGTCGCACTCGACAACGGCCGTCCTGCCTGGGCCAACGCGAAAGCCTACGACGCATCAGAGAGCTTCCCGAACACCGACGGCAACACCATGTACGCCGTGCAGCGCGGCAACCGCTGGTTTTTGGTCGCCGTCCCTGATGAAGCGTAAGCGTTCGGTGGATTTCATCGACCTTGGCAGATGAACACTGAAGGCATCGACCTTGGGAGATGACCACTGAAGGCATCGACCTTGGGAGATGGACCTCGGGAGATCAACTCCATCATCGAGCGTGGGAGCACCGAAAGTTCACTGCTGTGGGGTGAACGCGCGACGAAGTCGTCGCCGAAAGATCAACTAGGCGAGCCGCGACTGCATCTGCTGGCAGAGCTCGCGCAACTCGGACGAACTGGTCAGCAACATGACGTTTTTCACGCGTGTTTTAAGCAGCGTGGCGCTTTTGATCTCCGCCATGTCGACAGTGACCAAGCCGCGCATCGCCTCGGTGAGCACCTCTTCGCTGGCGTGACCGAGCGCTTTTGACAGCACCTCCGCGTCTTTGGGTAGGGCCGCGCCCTTGCTGCGCAAAGCGTCCACGGCGGCCTGCACTTCACGTGGGCTACTCGCTTTGCGAATGTTATCGACGAGCGCCAAAATGTCTTCGCTTGGGCCGTTGATGACCCGTCGCGACTTCTTTTGTGCGGCCTCGTCTTTGTCGGACTTGGCGGCTTTGCGCGCGTCGGCGGGTTGCGTGTCGACGACGGCCTCTTGCAGCCCGTGCTCCGCGGCGCCGGGTCGCGTCGCCAACAAATCCTTCATGTGTTCTGGCAATGGCTTGTTGCCGTTAAAGAACGACGCGAGGTCTTGTTTGTAGCGCTCGTATGCGGTGTTGGCGGGCTTGGGGCGCGTCGCGTCGTCGCCCGACTCAGCGCGCGTGCCGTCCGCTCGCACACGCGTGGGCTCCCCAAAAGATTTTTGCCTTCTGTCAAACGCCATCCGTCGCTCCATGCGCAAGCAAATTCATCTTTCAGAGATGAACCGTGAAATTCACCGACCTTGGGAGGTGAAC
>JAYTVG010000168.1:0-2310 GCA_043744135.1 Deltaproteobacteria bacterium
AGGCCATGCTCAAGGCCGTCCCGAAGTAAAAAACGTGCGCGCTACTGCACTGTCGGTGCGTTCAATAGCGGCCGTGCTTAGCGTTCGACGTCGACGAACTGCAGCGTACTGCGCTCAAACCACGCCTCCAAGCCGTTGCCTAAGCGCAACCGTACGAAGCCGTTTTGCTCCTCAATCACCACACCAAGCAAGCCGTCGTGCGCGACGAAGCTCTCGGCTGCACCTGCGTCGGCGTCTTTTTTGGCAGACGTTTCGGCGCCAATGACGACCGCCTCCCGCGTACGCTCAAACGACACACGACACCACCAAAACGCGCCGGCCGCGATCGCCGCAGCGCAGCAGCCCCCCGCGAGGCCTCGCAACGTGGCGCGCTTGACGTCGGTGAGACCGTACGCAGCAAAGCTGACGCCGCACAGCGCCAACAGCACGCCCAACGCGACGCGTACGGCCAACGGTGGGATGCGCTCGCCGATGCTCGACGCTGAGATCGCGTCGGTGTCGCCTGCGAGCTTGTCGGCGCCGGCCTCGCGCGCGATCGCAAGGTTGTAGGCGACATCGGCGTCGCGCGGATCGAGGCGGCGCGCCGCGCGCAGGTGCGCCACGGCCTCACCCACGGCACCCTGCTCCAACAACAGCGTGCCGAGGTTATAGCGCAGCGCAGCGCCGTCGACGCCGTCGTCGAGCAACGCGCGATAGGCGTCGACAGCCGCGGCCGTCTCTTGCGCGGTCGCGAGCTGACGTGCGCCTTGCAAGCGCGCGTCGACGTCTGGTGCAGCCGCGATCAGCAACACCGCAAGCGCGAGCGAAATCATTGTTCACCTTCGATGGCGTCAATGACAGCGCCCGCCTCGTCGACGAAACGCGCGCGCACGTCCGCACTGGCGGGGGCGTAGCGCGCCGCGTGCAGCTCGCGGATGAGTGCGGTGACGCGCGCGCACAACGCGGGCGCAACGCCGGCAGCGACGAGCGAGGCACCAAGGTCGACGATGGTCGCGGAGCGCACGTGTTTGCCAAAACGCTGCTCAAGCGCTTCGAGCAGCACGCCTTCAACGCCCGCGAGGTCGTTGTGTTTGGCGGCGTCCGCGAGCTGCGTGCCACGGCGGCGTTGCGCGTCTTGCGCCTGCGCACCGCGCGAACCACGACGACGGCGGCGCAGCGTACCGATGCCGCCGACTCCTGCACCGAGCAGCGCGAGCGCAACGCCGCCGCTCACCCACGCGTCGTTTATCGGCGCTGCCGGCGTGACGCGTGTTTTAAGCGGACGCGCTTGGTTGCCAACGACGTGGTTGCGCGCAGCTGCGCGATCGTCGGGGGCCACCTTGCCGGCGGGCCGCACCGTCACTTTCACGGGGTTGGTGGTGATCTCCACGTAGCCCTTGTCGGGATCGAACAACCACATCGACAGCGCCGGAATCGTCATGACGCCGACTTCGTTTGCCTGCACCAAGGTGTCGGTGACGACGCGTCCGGCAACGTCGGTGCGCGATGCCGTCGGCTCGACGCGACGCGCGGGCGGAAACACGCGCGCGAGCGTGCCGCCGTCCCACGTCGGCAGCGCAATCTGATCGAGTGAGCCTCGACCTAGCGCGCTCACCGTCAGCGTCACGGGTTGTCCGAGCGTTACGACCGCGGGCTTTACGCTTGCCTCAAGCGTAAACACGCCGACGTTTGTGGAGACGAAGCGCGCCGGTCGACCTGCGTCCGGCAGCGGCTTGATGGTCACGCGTCGCGGTTCGCTTTTGGCACCCATCGCGCGGCCGTTTGAAAACAGCGACCCTGACGAGGCCATCTCGATTTGTTGCGCCGGGATTGTGAGTGCGCCGGCGCTGACCGCAAACAGCGCGTCACGGTTCAGCGTGTACACGTAATACTGCTTGCCACCGATGCGTCGCGTTTGCGCAGTCGCGCGCTCCTCCTGCGCAAGCGGCACACACAAAAACCCAGGCGGGCGCAAGCCGGGCACGCGGGGCCAGTTGCCCAGCGGCTGTTGCGTGTACAGCTCCATCGTCGTCGTGATTTGCTCACCGACAAACGCTTCTGCGCGGTCGACCGCCACATCCAAAAATGCCGTCGGCATCGATTTGCCAAAACGTGCGGCGAGCGCTTTGCCGTCGTCGTCGTCGTCGCTGTGTTCGCCTGCCGCGGTGATCAACAATGGCGCGCTGTGCGCTTCCGCTTGCCCCACACGCGCACTGCCCGCACCGACCGTGTACTTGCCGGGAGCGTCGACGCGCAGCAGATACGAAAAGCGGTTCTCCGTTGTCACGACACGTTTTCCCGCGCCCATGCTTATTTGCGTCGAGGACGCGC
>JAYTVG010000169.1:0-2308 GCA_043744135.1 Deltaproteobacteria bacterium
GGTAATCCACAACGTCTCGTCGTCGACAAACGCGAGCGCCTTCGGGGTGACGACGCCCAGCGCGCTGGTGTTGAGGTCCGTGACGGTTTCGCTGCGCCACACGCCGGCCGCGCCACCAGTCACGCGCAACAAGCGCACGAAGGAATCGACGTAGCCGAAGCTGCCGCCGGTACGATCGAGCGCACGATCCTCCACCATGCCGCACGCCACCCACAATATTCCGCTCACCTCGCGCGCGGCCACGCTCCACAGCGGGCCGTCAGCGCGCAGCGACGCCGCGACGGTGCCTGGTTGCGCACGCGATGTGACCGTGAGCGCGTGCGATTGCACACCTGCAGAAATGACGAAGTTGCGCGTCATCGCGACGAAATGCGCGCCTGCCACTGACGGCAGCGTCGTGACCGGCGCACCTTGTCGCGTCAACACGTGAACGATGCCGCTGACGGCGTCGACCACCGCGAGCTGCTCGCCCTGCGCAGCGACGCTGCTGAAGCCACGCGCACCGGCGACGGTGATGCTCGCAGTGCTCACGAGCGTGCGGTCTGCGTAGCGCAGCGTGACGACGTCAGGCGACAGCTCGCCCACCACCACAAAGCTGCCGTCGTCGAGCACCGCAAGCGCACGCGGGGCACGAGGTGCGCGCGCGCGCGCCAACAGCTCGCCTGACGCCGACAGCACCACCACTGCGTCCTCACCACGCAGCGCGACCACGAGCGTGTCGTCGTCGAGCCAGGCGACAGCGATGGGGTCAGCGCCGAGCGCGGTGTCGGCGCTCGGTGCGCGCTGCCAAACGATGGCGGCTCGCGTGGCGCGCTCCCACGTTTCAAGCGCGTCGAGCGCCGCGTCTTGTTGGGTCGCGGGCGTGAGCGCTTGGGGCCGGCAAGCGACCAACAACAGCGCACAACACACCCCAAGCGCGCGCCCCATCGCCTACTTGCCGAGCTTTGCTTTCAGCAAGTCGCCGAAGGTGCCAAGCCCGCTGCCCTTGCCGCCTTTGGAGCCGCCGTTGGTGTTGTACTGCGCGACCAGCGCGCGCTCCTCCGCCTGCTCGCGCGCCGTGCGGCTCACCCGCAAGCGCCCGCGCTCGTCGACCTCAATGATCAACAGCGGCAACTTGGTGCCGACGGGAAACATCTTGTGCAGGTCTGCACCGCGCGGCGTCCCGCTTTCAGATGCCGGCATGAGCGCAGAGCCGAGTTCTTTGCCGTCGATGGCATCGAGCTTCACAAACACGCCGAACTTCTCGATGCGCTCGACGGTGCCTTCGACCTGTGTGCCGCGGCCGACGCGCGCGCGTTGCTCCTTTTGCTGTTGTTCGCGTTGATCGTCGTCGAGCAGCGCGCGCGACCCGTCCTTCATGGTCAACGAGACGCGCCGGGTGCTGGGGTCGAAGTCGATGACGATGACTTTGACGATCTCGTCGACCTTCAGCACGTCGCGCGGGTGCACGATGCGACGATCGGCGATCTCACTGACATGCACGAGGCCCTGCACGCCTGGGAACAGTTCGACGAAGGCGCCAAACGGTTCGAGCTTTTTGACTTGGCCCTCGAGCGCCACGCCGCGGTGCAGTTCGTCGGCATGCTGCACGAACGGATCCGCCAGCGTGCTTTTGAGCGACAGGCCGATGCGCAACTGGCCCTCGCGCTTGGGATCGTCCTCAATTTTTTTGATCTCTACGCGCACTTTGTCGCCTAGTTTGACGACGTCGCTTGGGTCTTTGATATGCGAAAAGCTCAGTTCGAAGATGGGGATGAGCCCGTCTAAGCCGCCGAGGTCAACGAACGCACCAAACGGCTGCAGGCGCGTGACGGTGCCGTCCACCACCTGCCCCACCGCGAGCGACTGCATGAGTTTCTTGCCTTGTTCTTTTTTGTCCTTCTCGACGAGCGCGCGGCGCGACAACACGACGTTGCGGCCGTTTTCGCGCACCTCTTTGACGAGGAAGTCGAGGGTTTTGCCGATGAACGTCTGCGGATCTTCAACGAAGTTGACGTCGATCTGCGCAGTCGGGCAAAAACCCCGCAACGCTCCGGTAAACGTCACCTCAAGCCCGCCTTTGTTGACGGCGGTAACGGTGCCTTGAATCGGGATGCCACCCGTGCGCGCATGCTCAAGCATGTTGACGTCGAGCTGGTCTTTGCCGATCTTCGTCGACAGCGTGATGCCGTCCTTGGCGCTGACGATGAAGGCGTCGATGCGATCGCCGGTCTTGATGCCGATGCTGCCGTCGTCGTCCAAAAATTCAGAGGTCGGCGCGTTCGCCTCTTGCGTCTTTGAGATTTGAAAGAACACCGTGTCGCTACCG
>JAYTVG010000170.1:0-2306 GCA_043744135.1 Deltaproteobacteria bacterium
AGGTCGGCCCCCTTCGAACCCCGACCTAGCCGGATCGCTGCGCTCGAATTAGGGGGAAGACTCCCCCTAAAAACCCCAACCCCCGTGAGCTTGTTCTGGCTCGCGTTTTTTGTGGCCTCGACAACCTTGGCACTTCGCCCCGGCCCCGTAGCGACGTTGAGAGCGATTTCGTTGGGGAGCAGTTTGGCGCGTCGACACGTTGCGCAGCCCGCGGGCTTCGGCTGACGCGTTGGGTTGAGCGACTGCGTTGCGCTGGCGGTTGTCGGCTTCAACATCTGACCGCAGGAGCAACACGACATTCACCAGCGCGGTTGAATGCGCGTCATGAAGTCGTACGGGTAGTGCAGCTCAAACGCGCTGGCGTCGTCGAGGATCTGCAGCTGCGCGGGCGTGAGCACGAGGGCGTCTGCCGCCACGTTGTCGTCGAGCTGAGCGACCGTGCGCGCGCCAAACAAGACCGACGTCACGGCGGGTTTGTGCAGCAGCCAAGCCAGCGCCACCACCGACGGCGTGCTGTGCAGCTGTTGTGCGACCGTGCGCACCGCGTCGATGATGCGCCAGTTGCGCGGCGTGTCGACGCTGGTGTAGCGCTCTTGCCATTTCTTTAAGCGCGCACCGTCGGGCGCGGTCTCGCCTTGGCGGTATTTGCCGCTCAAAAATCCCGCGGCCAGTGGTGACCACGGAATAATGCCGACACCGTGCGCGCGACAAAGAGGCACGTGCTCGCGCTCCAAGTCGCGCACCACCAAGCTGTACTGCATCTGCAGCGAGACAAACCGTTCGAGATGTTCGGTGCGGCTGGTCCACAAGCTGTCGCTCAAGCGGTAAGCGGCGTAGTTGCTGGCGCCGATGTACAGCACCTTGCCTTGGCGGACGAGATCGTCAAGCGCGCGCAGGGTTTCGTGCTCGGGGGTGTCGAAGTCCTGCATGTGCACTTGGTACAAGTCGATGCGGTCGGTGCCCAAGCGTCGCAAGCTGTCCTCGACGGTGCGCATGATGCGGTAGCGCGACGCGCCGGTGCCGTTTGGACCCTCCCCCATGCGAAAGCGAAACTTGGTGGCGAGCACGATCTTATCGCGCGTGCGCTGCTGCGCCATCCACTTGCCCACCACGCGTTCTGACAAACCGTCTTGGCCGTAGACGTCGGCGGTGTCGATGAAGTTGATGCCGAGCTCAAGCGCGCGCTGCATGATGGCAAACGCCGTGGCCTCGTCCGACGACACTTGGTGCATGAACGATTTGTCGTCGGCCTCGCCAAACGTCATCGCACCCAAGCACAAGCTGGAGACCTTCACGCCACTGGATCCAAGAGTTCGGTATTGCATGGCGCGCACTGTAGCGATGTCGCCCAGCGGCCGCAGCAAAACAGCGCGCACCACGATCAACGACCTTGGCGAGGCTAGCAAAACCAGCAACACTAAGCTGATGACAGTGCGCATGAAGATCCGCGTGCCCGACGTGATGTTGCTGTTGCTGGTGCCGTTGTCGGCGCTGTTCGCGGTCGGCGCTGTCGGGTGCAAAAACGACGTGACCGAAATCTGCGGCTTGGCTGGCGCGTTGCCAAAAGTCAGCAGCGGCCGCGGCAGCGCCACGCGCAGCGATGGCGTGGAGTTTAACGAGACTGCCAGCTGGTCGGCCGGCACCGCGGGCTCGCTCACCATCGGCGTGCTCGATATGTTGATCGCAAACGAAGAGACCGGTCTCGCCACCGACACCATCATCGAAGACGGTGCCTTTCCCATTTGCGTGCGCCTCGGTGCGCGCTCCGACAAGATCGGCAGCGGCAACTATATCGACGGCGGCTACGTCACCGACGCCACGCACACTGGCGCTATCGCTATCTTAGCGAACGACACCGAGCTGGTGGGCCGCTTCGAGGTGAGTTTGGCAGCAGGCGGCGATGCGCTGTCGTTTTCGCAAGGCGTGTTTTCCGCCAAGAAACGGTGACGCATGAAGATCCACCTGATGGGCGTGGCGGGGACCGGCATGGGCGCGTTTGCGGGGCTGCTGAAACAAGCGGGCCACGAGGTGCGCGGCAGCGATGAAAACGTCTACCCGCCGATGAGCGACAAGCTGCGCGACTGGGGCATTGAAGCGCGCACGCCTTACGCGGCACAAAATCTCGAGCCTCATTGCGACCTCACCGTCGTCGGTAACGTCATCCGCAAAGACAACGTTGAGGCCGCCGCCATGCGCGCCGCCGACCTCAAGCACGCGAGCTTCCCTGAGACCCTTGGCAAGTTGTTTTTGGCCAACCGCCACAGCGTCGTGGTTGCAGGCACGCACGGCAAGACCACCACCACCAG
>JAYTVG010000171.1:0-2290 GCA_043744135.1 Deltaproteobacteria bacterium
AGACGACGCGCCAGCAATATGCGGCGCGCCCGAGCACCCTGAACAATCGCGCTGATACCGCTCACGGTGTGGTGGTCGGCGTCGACGCGGCTTTGTTCGGCACTTGCGCGCCCGCCTTGTCGCCTTGTTGCACCGAGTAGCGCACGAGTGCTTTGACAGCGTCGTTTCTGCGCACGTTGCCGAGCAGGATCTTGATGTCTTCGTACACGCTTGGGTCGACCATGAGCGCACCGAGCGTGCCTTTGCCCTTGCGCGCGTCAGCCACCAGCACTTTGACGTCGCTGGTGATGGCTTTGATGTCGGCGGACGCGGCGTTGGCGTTGGCCAAGATGTCGCCACGATCTTTTTCATACAACAGGTTGTGCACGAAGCTCGGCTTCGTGCGCACGTCGCCCACGAGCGCGCTCGCTTCCGCGATGAGCGCGCGCGCGTCAGTGATGGTCGCCTCACCTTGCGCGCCGTACAACAACTCGTGCACGAGCGACTTGTTGGTCTTCACTTCAGCCAACAGCGAGTCGACGCGCGCTAGGTTTTGGTCGAGCTTTGACGTCGCCGTCTTGACGTTTGCGACGATGTCTTTGTAGTCGCCGCCAGCGCCTTTGTCGAAGATCAACTGGTGCACGAGGCCCTGCCCTGATTCAATCTCGTGCGCGATGTCTTGAATGGATTGTACGGCCGCGACCACTGTCGCTTCACCGCCCGCTTTGCGAAAACCATCGAGCACGACGCGAATGCTGTCCATGCTCGCGTTGACGTCGTCGATAATTTCGCCGGTTGATGCCAGCGCGGCCGTGAAGTCGACCGCGTCGTTGGCGAGCAACAAGTCGCCGTCGTTGACCATAGGCTTAGAGACGCTGCCGATGGTGATGTCGATATACTTGTCGCCGAGCAAACCCTCGCCCACGACACTGGCTTGGCTGTCGGTGCGGATGCGCTCAAGGAATTGCTCACTGACCCGCAAGATCGCGTTGAGCTTGCGCGTCGAGCCGTCGCCGATCTGGATGGTCGGCGCTTTCACGTCATCCACGACGTCGTTGTCTTTGATCACGCGGACGGTGACTTTACTGAGGGTTTTGAAATACACCTTGCCGACTGACACGCCCTCAAGCGCACGCAAGCGCACCAAGATGCGCTCCTTGGCGGGCTCACCGTGCAGGTTCGTGCCTTCCGCTTCAATGCTGACCTCGAGTTTTTCGTCGGCGTCGTGGGCGATGAGCGCGAGGTTGATTGGACTTTTAAACTCCGTTTTGTTGAGCGGCAACGCGAGGGCGGCGCGATCAAGCGTCAGCGTCTTGCCCTTCCCCACGGTGAATGCGGTGCCGCTTGGGGCGTCGAGTTTGACGTTGCCAAGCTCAATGCTGCTGACGACCGCCTCGTCGGCTTGCGGATCGAGCGCCGGGAGATCGATGCGCGACACGATGCCAATGTTGACGCCCGCGAGGCGCACAGCGCCACCGACCTTCAAGCCGCCGACGTTGGAAAATTGCGCGCGCAAGTCCGCGGTGGATTCCCACAAGCGCCGCTCCTGACCGACCAAGAACAGCGCCGCGAGGGTGGCCGTCACGCCCAGCGCGACAAACACCCCGACGCGTACGTCTGCAACCCGCTGGCGCTTTTCGGACATGCGTCGAGGCTAGCTGCATTTGGCGCCGACGTCATCTACGTGCACGAGCGCGTGCGCCATTAACGCGGTGAGCGGTCACCAAAGATGGCTGTGCCCACCCTAACGTGGCTGGCACCCTCTTCGATGGCGATCTCGAAGTCGTCCGTCGTGCCCATCGACAGCTGCGTCAAGCCGTGCGCGTGCGCGAGCGTGCGCAATGCCGCAAAGTGCGGGCGCGACGCCTCGGGGTTGTCGTCGACGCTGGGTGGCATGCACATGAGCCCGACGATGCGCACGCCGCTGACGGTCCGCACCGCCGTCAAAAACGCCCCGACGTCGCTGTGCTGAAGGCCGTGTTTGCTGGCCTCGTTGGCGATGTTGACCTCGACGAAACATTCGATCGGGTTGACGATGCGCTTGGCGCCCAGGGCGGTTGCGAGCTCGACACGATCGAGCGCGTGAAAAGCGTGCGCGTGGGTAGCGACGTATTTTGCTTTGTTGGTTTGCAGCGCGCCGATGGCGTGAAAGCGCGCGCCCGCCAACTGCGGGAGTGTCGCTTTGTCACGCAGCTCCTGCGCGTAGTTTTCGCCAAAGTCGAGCTGGCCAGCCGCCAGCGCTGCTGCGATCTGCGAAGGCGCATGCAGCTTCGACACGGCGATCAGCTTGACGTCGCCACTCGGGCGCCCA
>JAYTVG010000172.1:0-2287 GCA_043744135.1 Deltaproteobacteria bacterium
CATCACCAGCGACGGCATCACCAGCGACGGCATCACCAGCGACGCCAACCGGGACTCGCGTGCCGCCTTCGGGGGCGCAGATGCTGGTGGTGATCGACGACCGCGCGATCGGGGATCAAGCGCCGTCCGAGGTGCTCGCCGAGGTCATGAGCGCACTCGCGCAGCGCCGAGGGATTGCGGTCCAGCGGCTGTCCGAATTGCGCACGGCGTTGGCGCGCGGTGACGAGCAACAGCTCGCAAGCTGCGGTGACGACGCAGGATGCCTATCCGCCATCGCGCGGGCGCTCGGCGCGCGGGAGACGTTGCTCGTGCGCGTGACACGGCGCGACGACGGCCAAGCGCAACTGATCGCGCTCACGCGCATCAACGCGCTGCGCCCGCAGCTGACCCAAGATGCCGGTGCGATCGTATCTGACGTCGCTGGTGCGCGGGCCGCGGTAGTCGACTTGGTCGCCGAGCTGTACGCGGAGTTTGAGCTCGCGCCGCCGGCCAGTGTGCGTCGGTAGCGCGCGAACAGTGCACGCGTCTCACGCACCCACTGTCGGTGCGAGTTGGTGTAATACCTGCGGGCGGTCCGATCACCTCGGACCGACGTAAGGAGTGTTCATGGCCCCGCGCCTGCGATTGAATGGATCCGCGGTAAGCCGCACAGCATTCAACACCTCGCTCGCAACGATGTGCAAGCCGGCGCTGGGCGCGTTGCTGTGCGTGCTCGCGTCGGCAACGGCAGCGCGCGCCGACTACGACGACGAGGAGGGCGGCGGCAGCGCGGTGGTCATTCAAGACCGCGAGTTCAATTTGCTGCACGAGTTCACGCTGTCGGCGGGCTGGCTTCCGCTCGACGCGTTCGCGAAGGGCTACACGTTGAGCGGCCGCTACACGCTGCACTTCACCGACTTTCACGCGTGGGAGATCGCGGGCGGGATGTACGCGTTTAACGTCGACACGGGCCTCACAGGTGCGCTGAGGGAGAAGTTCAACGTTCAACCTGAAAAACTCCCCCAGCTGCAGGTGCTCGTCGACACCAACTATGTGATGACGCCGCTGTACGGCAAGTTCGTGTTGTTCAACCAGATGATCGTGTACCAGGAGTTGTCGTTGATGGCGGGCGCAACCGTGACGCGCTGGACGGACGGCTCGTTTCGTCCCGGACCTGACGTCGGCGCTGCCATCCGGTTTTTTATCTGGGACTGGATGAGCGTGCGCGTCGATGTTCGCCACGCGCTGGTCGCGGACGGCATCCCAATTTTAGATCCCGAGGCCAATGTGGATGGCGTGTTGCAATTGTTTGCCGGTGTTTCATTCAACATCGGTGGAGGTGAGTGATGCGCGCCCTCATCCTGTTCATCGCGATGAGCAGCGCGATGGCGTCAACCGCCCCGCATGCGCAAGCACTCGAAGATGGCCCCGACACACGCGGCGTCATCCAAAACCGCAAATACCGCCTGGGGCACGAGCTCACGCTGACCGCGGGCACCCTGCCGATCGATCCGTTCTTTAAGGGCGTCACCGCGGGATTGTCGTACACGTTTCACATCAACGACTTCCACGCTGTCGAGGTGGGCGGCCTCGGCAGCTACAACATCGACAGCTACCTGACGCAGCAGTTGTTGGACCTGTTTGGCGTCAGCCGCGCCAGCCTCCCGGGGCTGCAAGCGCTTGTCTACGTTAACTATGTGCTCAAGCAGTTTTACGGCAAGTTCGCGCTCGCCAACCGCACACTGTTGTACGAGGAGGTGTTTTTTGACGTCGGTGTTCAAGCCACGTACTGGTCCGACGCAACGATTCGCGTCGGCCCCGATTTCGGCGGCGGAGTACGCTTTTTCGTCTTCCCGTGGTTGTCGTTGCGCGGCGACATTCGTCATGCCGTGGTGTTCAACAAGGTTCCGTTTTTAGACAAAGCGGCGACTGTTGACGGCGTTTTGTACTTGGGCACCGGCGCCTCGTTGAGCTTCGGAGGTTGACCGTGATGTTTCATGCCTGTGTTTTTGCGCTCGCGACTATCGCGCAAGCTCCTGCTCCGGCTGCCGCGAAACCGCCGAGTGCGCCCGCTGCCAAGGCTGATCCGTCGGACGCCAAGTCGCCGCCCGCGCAACCGCCGCCAAAAAAAGCCGTCGATGTTGATGTCCCCGACGCCGTCTTCGAAGAGGGTGTGCACCTATTTGAAAGCCAAGATTTCCGCGCGGCGGCCGAGCATTTTTGGCACTACCTATCGGGCAGCGAGCAGACTGCGGATCACTACGAGTGGGCCGAGTTTTATCTCGCGAAGTCGTTCCTTGCGCTCAAC
>JAYTVG010000173.1:0-2284 GCA_043744135.1 Deltaproteobacteria bacterium
CCGCTAACAACGGCGCTGCCGCGAGCGCCAGCAAGCTCAAGATCAACTGCGTGTTATGCACACGAACCCCATCGCCCGGTGCGCCACCGTCGCCCGCCGCTCATAGCCCGGTGACGGTGGCGGTGGCCGTGCGCCCGATCGCGGTGCCTGAAAGCGTGCCGAAGTACACGACGCCGTCGCGCTCCACCGCGCTCGACACGTCTTTGAAGCGCTTGCCGGTGGCGTCGTGCAAGCTGCGTAACACCAAGCCATTTGCGTCCATCTCAAACAACATGCCGTACGGGCGCAGCGTGGGGCGCAGCGGTGTTGGCAAGCTGGCGAGGCAGTCCTTGATGAAAGGATATGGGTGCATGCGGTCTAACAGCGTGCGCCGAATCGTCGATAGCGCCACCCAATACGTGCCGCGGTCGGTGCGCGAAATGCCCGCGGGAAATCCCGGCAGATTTTCCACCATCACGTCGCTGGTGTTCATCTTTGGACCCGTGAGCCACAAGCGCATGATGCGGTATCGACCGGTCTCCGCCACCAACAAATGGCTCTCATCGGCTGCCAGTGCGACGCCGTTTGCGAACTGCAGCCCGCGCATCAACACGGTGGTGGCGTTGGTGCGCGGATCGAAACGCACTAAGCGGCCGCCCGTGTGCTGCTCAAGCACGTCGAAGTGTTGTTCGCCGTAGCCCCAGCGCATAGAGCTGTCGGTGAAGTACACGGTGCCGTCTTTTGCGACCGTCACTTGGTTTGGGTACTGCATCGCGTTGCCCTCGATCTCGCGCGTCAGCTGCGTCACCACGCCGGCGCTGTCGGCGCGCAATAAGCCCAAAAACGCATCCGCGATGTACAGCGCACCGTCGGGGGCAAACGCGAGCCCTAGAGGCCGGCCCTGCGTCGTGATGAACACTTCCAAGCTGCCGTCGGCGCGCGTGCGCACGACTTTGCCGTCAACGGTACCGGCGTACAAACGACCATCAGCGTCGATGGCGATGTTGGCGGGACCCACGAGCTCCCCTGGCACCATGCGGTCAGCGTGCAGCAGCACATCGTTGACGGCGAACGGCCCTTCGAGGTTCGGTGAGCGCGGTGCGTCCCAAGCCAGCGCATGGATGGGCGAGGGGATCGCCAAAAACGTCACGAAAAATGCCGCGAGCACCACAACGATGCCGCGCACCACCAGCGTGATGCGGTCGAGCGTCATGGGCAGATGCCAGCGCCGTCAAAGCGCGCCCCCGACGGCGTGCTCCAACCGTCGGCGACAGCCGCGCTGCAATCGGCGTAGTGGTTGTCAGTCAAATCCACGGAGCGCACAAACAGGTCCGCGCTCGCGACCACCGCGGCGCATGCATCTTGCGCGCAACTGCTGCCAGCCACGTTAGGCAAGGGGTTCGCGCCACCTGATGGCGGGTCCGCAAAGCCACCGACGCCGGTCCAGGCGTCTGGCTCGCCGCAATCGCCGCTGCTGTCGCCCAAGATGCCGACGCGCACTTTGACTTGGGCGTTTTGTTGCGAGATGCGGTTGATGCCTTGCTCGCAAAACGCGTTTCCCCAACTGTCCGCGAAGCCCGGCCATTTCGCAGCAGGCATCGTTTGCCCGCTGCCACTCCATAGCGTGCTCGCGCTCGACGCTGGTCCGACGTCAAACGCCGCTCGCGCGCTGCCGAGATCGACCACAAGGGTATCGACGTTGACCGCAAAGAAACTGTCAAGCTTGGCGCTTGGGTCAGGTGTCGACGTCGGCGGCGCGTTGAGGTCGGGCCGAATGACCAGCGCGTCGGTCCACGCCCCGCCATCGTAGCTCCACTGTGGATCGGTGCCGTTGACATGCGCGATGAACGTGAGGCCGGGCGTCTGGCCGGTCATCTCGCAAAACGCACGATACGGCGAGGTGTTTGGATCGTCGAGCGCGTAGACATCGTCACCCTGTGACAAACCGCGCGCCAAGATGCGAAAGCAATCGCGCTCTAAGCGAATCGACAGCACGAAATGCAGCGGCGTGCTGGCGCGTCCTTGCGCGTCCGTCGCCACCACGGCGACGTCCACCGCGGTCGCTGCCAGCGCGGCTGCGGCGTCAGGGGTCCAGTGCAGCGCGACGGTGTTGTCGGCGCCGATCGCGCCAGCGTTCAACGTACCTGCACTTGCAGGCGACGTCGAAACGACGAGCTGCATGCCGACCCTCGATACCGCCACGATCGCGAGATGAATGTCGGTGCTGCGAGCCGCGTAGGCCTGGGCTGGCACGTCGAGCAGCGTCAGGCTCGGGGCTTCAGCTTCACCTTCACCTTCACCTTCA
>JAYTVG010000174.1:0-7412 GCA_043744135.1 Deltaproteobacteria bacterium
CAGCTCTGGCTTGCCTATGGCGGCTTCGCGGAGCGCGCCGACGCTGACCACACCTACAACACCCATGTGCTCGTCGACGACACAGGCACCCTCCGCGCCACCTACAAAAAGATCCACCTGTTTGATGTGCAGCTGAAAAACGGCACCAGCTATCGTGAAAGCGCCTGCACCGCGGCCGGCGACAGCATCGTGGTGGCTGCAAGCCCGGCGGGCCAACTGGGCCTGTCCATCTGTTACGACCTGCGCTTTGCCGAATTGTACGCAGCGCTGGTGGCGGCGGGCGCTCAAGTGTTGCTGGTGCCAGCCGCGTTCACGTTGACGACAGGCAAAGAACACTGGGAGGTGTTGCTGCGGGCGCGCGCGATCGAAACGCAGTGCTACGTGCTCGCCGCCGCACAAGGCGGCCGCCACAACGCGCGACGCGACACCAACGGCCACGCCATGATCGTCGACCCGTGGGGCTCAGTGGTGGCCCAGTGTTCCGACGGCACCGGCATCGCTTGCGCCGAGATCGACTTGGACTTCGTCGCTGAAGTCCGCGCGCGCATGCCGGTGCGCAGCCATCGTCGCGCTGAGCTGTGGCAGGCGCAGTGAGCGCGCGGTGATCGCGGCGCGCACACTCGCGTGGCACAACGTTTGCTCTGCGCTCACCGCGGTGTTGGGCACGATGCCCTGCGGAGGATGACGATGGCGACGCGCGTGTTCGATTTTTGTTTGGTGTTGGCGGTGTGCGCGGGCGTCTCAGCGTGCGCCCCACAAGTCGGTGACGATGGCCCCGACGATGGCCCCGACGCAGGCCCGACGCGCACCGCGTACACGTGGCAGCCGATCGACGTCAGCGGCCTGACGCCGCGCTGGGGCATGTACGTCGTTGACAGCACTCAGGCGGCGCCGGGATTGCCTGAAGGCGGCGCATTGTTGCTCGGTGGCGTCACCGGCACCGCTAACCCCGTCGTGCAAGACGCAGCGTTTTCGTTGTCGCCAGCAGGTCTTGTGGTGGACGCGACGCCAGTTTCGACCATGGCGGGCGGACGGTTTTGCCACTGCGCCATGCTCGATGCCTCGCGCGACCGCGCCATCATCATCGGCGGGCGCAGCTTAGGCGCCGAGTTCGACACCGTCGTGCAAGTGAACCTCAGCAGCGGCGATGCGCGCGGCGTGGACGCTGTCAACGGCGCCGCCGATCACCCGATCGGCTGTCAGGCGGTGTTTTTTCCTGAGCTCGATCGCGGCTACGTCTTTGGTGGGCTGTCGGGCGCGCTGCAAGCCTTCAGCGACGTCACCTACCGCTTCGATGCAGACACAGACACGTTCACGGCGCTCGACATTGCAGGGCCACCCGCGCGCTACGACGCCGATACGCATGTGATGAACGACGGCACCGCGCTTTTGGTGGGCGGCATGGGCGCGACGTTGGGGGTGTTGTTTTACTCAGACATCTGGCGCTTTGACCCAAACACGGAGACGTGGACACAGGTGCCCGCGACGTCAGCGCTGCCGCCGGGACGACGTTGCCCTTGGAGTGCCGTGGCACCTGACGAAAGCGCGCTGTTGTTCGGCTACGGGTCGGACTCTGCGCGCGGCGAGTCCGTGCTCGGCGATCTGTGGAGCTTTGATTTCGCGTCGCAGTCATGGTCCACCGTCGAGGTGCAAGGCACGGCGCCGAGCGCCCGCGGCTTTTCGTACCGTTGGCCGATGGACCAAAGCCACGCAGGTGCGCTGGCATTTGGCTACGACGGTGCGCTGCCGGTGGCAGATGCATTTGTGTTGGAGGTCCCCACAGCCCTCGAGGGACGCTGGCATTAAGCGGCCCGTGCGCGCGCAGCTCACTCACTCAGCGAATTGCATTGTTCATCTCCCAAGGTCGATGAATTGTGCGCGGCCCCTTTGCAGCGCAGCGCCAGCCCGCTAAGGCGCAGTCATGACGACGCCCACCTTCAAATCGCTCACAGCTCCCACCACCGGCTCCGCTATCACGATCAGCGCCGGCAAGCTGACGGTGCCAAACGATCCGATCCTGCCGTACATCGAGGGCGACGGCACGGGTCCCGACATTTGGCGCGCGTCGCAGCGCGTGTTCGACGCCGCGGTGCAAAAAGCCTACGCCGGCAAGCGCAAGATCACGTGGCTCGAGGTGTTGGCGGGCGAAAAGAGCTTTCGGCAGGTCAACGACTGGCTGCCCGAAGACACGCTCACCGCGTTTCGTCACTATCTCGTCGGCATCAAGGGCCCCCTCACCACCCCCGTCGGCGGCGGCATCCGTTCGCTCAACGTCGCGCTGCGCCAAATGCTCGACCTGTACGTCTGCTTGCGCCCAGTGCGCTGGTTCACCGGTGTGCCGTCGCCCGTCAAGGATCCCGGTGCCGTCAAGATGACGATTTTTCGCGAAAACTGCGAGGACATCTACGCGGGCATCGAATTCAAAAGCGGCAGTGACGACGCAAAAAAGATGCTGGAGTTCTTGAAGGGCATGAAGGCCGACAGCAAGGTGCGCTTCCCTGAGACCAGTGCGTTTGGCATCAAGCCCGTGTCGAAACAGGGCACGGAGCGCTTGGTGCGCGCGGCCATCGAATTCGCCATCGCCACCAAAGCGCCCAGCCTCACGCTGGTGCACAAGGGCAACATCATGAAGTTCACCGAGGGTGGCTTTCGCGATTGGGGCTATGCGCTTGCGACCTCGGAGTTCCGCGCGCACTGCGTGACGGAGCGCGAGAGCTGGATCTTAGACAACAAAGACAAAAACGCCGGCATCGCCGACGTCGACAACGCCAAGGCCATCGACCCCGGCTACGACCTGATGGTGCCCGACCAGCAACAGACCATCGTTGCTGAGGTGCAAGCGGTACTCGCGACGATCGGCGCGACCCACGGCGCCGGCCAATGGAAGCAAAAGCTCCTCGTGAAGGACTCCATCGCCGACATCACCTTGCAGCAGGTGTTGACGCGCCCCAAGGAATTCTCAGTCATCGCCACCTTGAACCTCAACGGCGATTACATTTCAGACGCGCTGGCGGCACAGGTGGGCGGCATCGGCATCGCGCCCGGCGGCAACATCAACTACGTCACGGGCCACGCCATCTTTGAGGCCACCCACGGCACCGCACCCAAATACGCCAACCTCGACAAAGTGAACCCAGGCTCAGTGATCTTGTCGGGCGAGATGATGCTGAGGTACCTGGGCTGGCACGAGGCTGCGGACTTGATCATCAAGGGCATGGACGGCGCCATCAGCAAAAAATGCGTGACCTACGACTTTCACCGCATGATGCAGGGCGCAACCTTGCTGAAGTGCTCCGAGTACGCCGGCGCGGTCATTGACGCGATGTAGTGCACGGTGCGCGCGAGCAGTTGCGCGGGCAGTCGTTTGTGGTTAGCGGGTGGCATGGGTTTTTCATGCGGCATCGTCGGCCTGCCTAACGTTGGCAAGTCCACCCTCTTTAACTGTTTGTCGTCGGCACGCGCAGAGGCGGCGAACTATCCGTTTTGCACGATTGAACCCAACGTCGGCATCGTGGAGGTGCCCGATGCGCGTATGACCGCGCTCGCTGCCGTCGTGAAACCTCAAAAACTCGTGCCCACCACCACGCGCTTTGTCGACATCGCGGGCATCGTGCGCGGCGCGTCCAAGGGCGAGGGCCTCGGCAACAAATTCCTCGCGCACATCCGCGATTGCGACGCCATCTGCCACGTGGTGCGCTGCTTCACGGACGGCAACGTCGTGCACGTCGACGGCGCCGTCAATCCCGTGCGCGACGTCGGCACGATCGAAACCGAGCTTATCTTGGCGGACCTGGAGAGCGTTGAGAAGCGCCTCGATCGCGCCATGAAAATGTCGAAGGGGTCAGACCCCATCGAGAAAAAGGCGCTGCCCTTGTGCCAAGAGCTAAAGGCGCACCTCGACGGCGGCAACCCCGCGCGCAGCTTCGTGGTGGCTGACGACGATGACCAACGCAAGATCGTTTACGAGATGCACCTGCTGACGGTCAAGCCGACGCTGTTTGTGGCGAACGTCGACGAAGACGGCTTCGACCCCGCCAAAAACCCCCACCTCAAGGCGCTCATGGACTTCGCCGCCACGCGCAAAGATGAAGTGCTGCCGGTGTGCGCCAAGATCGAAAGTGAAGTCGCGGAACTGCCCGCGCAAGAGCGCAAGGAATTCCTCGCGAGCCTCGGCATGACGTCGTCAGGTCTCGATCGCTTGATTCAAGCTGGCTACCGGTTGCTAGGCCTCGCTAGCTACCTGACCGCGGGCGAAAAAGAAGTGCGGGCGTGGAGCATCACCAAGGGCATGAAGGCTCCGCAGGCCGCGGGTGTCATCCACACCGACTTCGAGCGCGGCTTCATCAAAGCTGAGGTCATTTGGTGGGAGGACTTCGTGGCGCTCGGCGGCGAGGCGCGCTGTCGCGAAGCCGGCAAGATGCGCTTGGAAGGTAAAGAATACGTGGTGCGCGACGGCGACGTCATGAACTTCAAGTTCAACGTCTAGCGGCCCAATCTCGCCGGCTCGCGCATCAGCTGCGCCGTCGTTGGCGGACGCGCGCGGCCAGTGTCATCGACCTAGGCAGATGAACACTGCAATTGTGTCGTTCGCCCACGCATGCTGTTGACAGTTGCACCTGCGCTCGTCGACGATGCGCGCCATGTCACGTCCCATTCGTTCACGTCGCTCGCATTGTCTTTTCGGCGCGCTGTGCGTCGCCAGCGCCGCCACGGTCGCGGTCGCACAGGGCATGCCCAACGCGCGCACTGGCGTCGCCACGCCTCAGGCGTCTGCTGCTGCGGTGGAGGACTCCACGGCGCTGATGACCAACCCCGCCGGACTGGGGTTTGTCGAGGACCTCGAGCTGTCCCTTGGTGGCTTTGCACGCGCCGGTCTCAGCGCCCCGCGTGGCGTGCAAGGCGACGCCGACGTGTTGATGGCGCTGTCGCCGACGAGCAGGTTTGCAGTCGGCCTTGGCACCGGCTTGTCGTTGTCGGCGGACACCACGTCGTATTGGTGGACCTCGGGGGGCTTTGCCATCCGCGGTGGCGAGATGTTTTCGGCTGGCATGACGCTGCATATGTTCACGCCCCTCGCAGGTGGAGGCACGCCCAAGTTCATGGCCGACGTCGGCACGCAAATCCGCCTCAACCGTTTCGTCGCGTTCGGCGCCGTCGTCGAGGGCCTCGGCCAACAAGACGTGGCCCGCACCACGGCGCGCGGCAGCGTCGCTGTGCGCGTGTTTCCGCAGCTGTTGACGCTGGGTGCCGACGTGCGCGTCATCCCTGGCGACAAGGTGGTGACAAACCCGCGCTGGTTTACCGACGCGCAAATCGTGCCGGCACTCAACGCGCGCGTCGAGCTTGGTGGCTTGGCGTTTGGCCTCGGCGCATCGATGAAAAACATCGGCGCAGTGGTCCCGTCAACGCCTGAGCTTGAGGTGCTAGCGAGCGCCGAGATCAATACGGCGCACGTGGGCGCGACCTTGTTGGGGGGCGCCGACGGCTTGTTGGGCTCGAGCGTGCGCGCTGCGGGTGGGGCGCGCTTGCGTGCGTCGTCAGCGGCGTGGGATTCGATCGTGCCGGACTCCGGTCGTTGGCTTGCGCTCACGCTCGCGGTCGATGGGGTGCCGCCCAGCAACAGCCACGGCTTTATCGAGCAGCTGTTTGAGGACACACCGGACGCAACCGCGATCTTAACCACGCTGTCCAACATCGCCGACGACCCCGCCATCGAGGGCGTCGTGATCTACTTACGCGGCATTTCGCTGGGGTGGGGGCGCGCCGCCGAATTGCGTAACGCGCTCGCCGCGGCAAAAACCGCCGGCAAAAAAATCGTCGTGCATATGAACTATGGTGACGACGTCGATGTGTTTGTCGCGAGCGCCGCCGACAAAGTCTACCTGACACCCGCAGGCGGCTTAGACCTCAACGGTCTGCGCGCGCAGATGACATATTTTGGCGACACGCTCAGCAAGATCGGCATTCACGCGGAAGCCGTGCACGCGGGGAAGTACAAAAGCGCGCCGCGCACCTTCACCGCAAACGCCCCAAACGACGAGGAGCTTGAGGTCGAAAACGCCATCTTGGACAGCGCTTTCGCCACTCTCGTCGCCGGCATCGCGACTGGCCGCCACCTTTCCGTCGACGAGGTGAAAGCCACCATCGACTTGGGCGGGCTCACCGCCAACCGCGCCTTGGAGCGCAAGATCGTCGACGGCCTCGCGTACGACGACGAGCTGGCTGACAAGCTCAAAGAGTTCGCGGGCCACAAGGTCCACCTCGACGAGAGCTTCATGGACAACACCGTGCGCAACATCAGCTGGCATTCGTCACCCAAGCTCGCCATCATCCCCGTGGTCGGCACCATCGGCATGACCAGCGGCGGCGGTGGCTTTTCGCCGTTTGGTGGAGGTGGTGCAGGTGCTGACGCTATCGTCGACGCGCTCGATGCCGCCGCGCAAGACGACTCGATCAAAGCGATTGTGTTGCGCGTCGATTCCCCCGGCGGCGACGCGCTCGCGTCCGATCTGATCTGGCGCGCCGTGATGAAGGCCAAGGAAAAAAAGCCGGTGTTGTGTTCGATGGGCGACCTCGCAGCGTCGGGTGGCTACTACGTTGCGTCGGCAGCGACGAGCATTTGGGCCGAGCCTGACACGCTCACCGGCAGCATCGGCGTCTTTGGTTTGTTCTTTGACGGTGAAGAGCTCGCCGACAAGCTGGGCGTGCACACCGAAGAGCTCAAGCGCGGTGCCCTGCCCGGCCCGTCAAACCTTCGGCCCATCAACGACGCTGAGCGTGAGGCGATCCAGTTTCAGATCGACTCCACGTACGAGCGCTTTTTGGATTCAATCTTACAAGGCCGAGGCAAAAACGGCGGCTTGTCGCGTGAAGCGTTGCGCGAGCTTGCCGAGGGCCGTGTGTGGACGGGCGCCCAGGCTAAAGAGCGTCGACTCGTCGACAACCTGGGTGGCCTCATGGATGTCGTGGATGCGGCGCGCACTGCCGTCGGCTTGGTCAAAGGCGATGACCTAGCGCTGGTGGTGATGACGGGGCGCGACGGCGTGCTGCCGATGCCGCGCTTGCTCGGCCTGGCGCAAGTGTTGTCGCGCGACGAGCAAGCGGGTTTGAACGCCGCGCTCAAGTTGTGGCTCGGCGACACGCATCAGGCGGCGTTTTTGTTGCAGCACGAACGGCGCGCGCTCGCCCTCACGCCGGGTCGCATCGACGTGAAATAGCCAACCGCGACCAACGCCGAGCGCGTGATGCGCGTGCGGTCGCAGACGGATCGTGCGTGGAGCTGACCAAACGCCGCTCTTGGGCTAAACCCTGAGCATGGCACCTAAGATCCTCCTTGCGGAGGACGACAACCTACTGCGTGAGACGCTGAGCGATGCGCTGCGCGGCGAAGGCTACGAAGTCACGCCGGTCGC
>JAYTVG010000175.1:0-7405 GCA_043744135.1 Deltaproteobacteria bacterium
GCGTGACCGGTGCGTCGTTGCCCGACGCAAACGCGTTGATCGCCAAGCTGATGCTCGATCACGACGGCGACGTTCACGTCAGTGACGACGGCGGCATCAGCTACAGCTTCCCCGCACTGATGAAAAGCGTCGAGACCGTCGCCGCGCGGCCCGTCAGCCCGGTGTGGAATGACAAGGTCACAGCAGCGCCCATCACCGGCAACAGCGCCACCAACAACCTGCTCATCGGCGCACTCAACGGCTTCAACCTGTTCGCGTCGACGCTGGTGTTGATGGCGGGCCTGACCGTGGACAAGTTGGCGTGGATCTTTCAGCAGGCACAAACGCGGTTGCCGCTGTCGCCGCCGCCCGATGGCATCCCGTGGCTGCTGGGCGTGATCCCGTTTGTCATGTCGCTGTCGCTGTTTGCGTTGCCGGCGTGGCGCGCGTTGACGCATCGCCGCAAGCAGCGCGCCGCTCAGACCGAAAACGGCCGGCGCGCGGTGTTGCGCACGGTGCTTGAGGAGTCGGCCCGCAACAACGCCGTGCACGAAGAGAAGCTTCAGCGCGCCTGGCAGGCCGCCACCGGTGTCGCGCCGTCTGAGCAAGAGTTGACCACCGCGGTGGTCGCACTCGGGGGCGACGTCGATCTCAAAGAAGCCGAGAGCAGCGGACGCGCGGCGTATCGCTTCGTCGATCTCGAAGCCGAGGTGAACGCGCTGCGAGCCCAACGCGAAACCGTCAGCGCCGACGAACGTGAAGTCGGTGAAGTCGTCTATCGCTCAGATCACTGAGTGACGGTCGACGTGACGCGCATTTTTGCGCTGTTCAAGCCACGATGCCTGGGGGATCGGGGATAGGCCCTAGCATCTTGCGGATGAGCGCGACGTGGGGCGCCATCTCGCGCCTGCCGTTATCCATCGCGAGCATGAAATCGCTCGGCGACGGCACCACCGCGAGTGGCGACAGCACGTCTTTAAACTCGATGGTGAGGTGCGCCGCATGCCGCCCCGCTTTTGAGGTCTCTGCAGCGATGCGCATCAGCGGCAAAAACAACAGATGGCGCGAGGCCAGCCGCGGCGCGAACGCATCAAGAGCAACAACGAACGGATCGTGTTCGCCGCTGTCACGCGCCTGCACGCTGCGCCACGCTTCGTCGGCCGGCAGGTTGTCGGCCAAGCCCCCATCCACCAAGCGAAACACGCCCTCGCGTTTGAGGAGTTGTTGCGTGAGTGCCACCATGCGCGGGTCGTCACGCAAGATGTCGTAGTGGATGATGCCTGGCACCGCGGAGGAAAAGCCGATGGCGTCGAGCACGTCGAACTGTTGCGTGAGCTCGTCGCCACCGATGTAGATGGGGCGCACCGGCTGATGGCTAAATTCCGCCAAGGCGCGGCCGATGACGACGGCGCGTTTGCGCAGCGCGCTGAATTCCTGCACGCCATCGAGCAGATGCGCGTAGCGACCCACCAGCTCTTGCTGTTGTTGTGACGGCCCCTGCACCAAGCCGGCGACGGTAACGCGCAGCGGAATCTCAAGGTCCTTCATCTGCAAAAAGCCCTGGCCGTCCTCTTGTTCAAACTCGTGTCCGATGACCTCGCGCAGATACAGCTTGAGGGTCGCGGGCAGACCAAAGCGGCTCTCGGTATCAAACAGCCGAAACACTTTTCGCCAACTTAAGCGGTGCAACAACGCACGAATGTCGCCGAGGTCGAGGCCTTTTTTGCGCGCTCGAAATGCACCCAAGATCGCGCCCATCGACGTGCCCGCGATCAGTGCGGGTGTCATGCCCGCGTCGTCGAGCACTGCCATGGCGCCGACGTACACGTAGCCGGTGCCGCCCCCGCCACCGAGCGCAAGTGCTAAAGGTCGGCGCCGCGTGCAGCGGTCGAGGCTGCGCGCTGGGATGCGCCCGCCAAACAGCGCCAGCACGCTTGCGCGCTCACTTTTGCACAGCGCACGCAACGGACCGATGGCGGCGCGCACGCCCTCGCGCGACAGCACGCGATCAGCGCTCACCACGGGCGCCAAGCGGTCAAGCACAGCTTGGCGGTAGCCGTGGGTCGCGTGTTCGAACGCGATCATGCCGGGGGTCCCCTCAGATGCCTCCACGTTCACTTTTGTCAGCCGTGCAAACGACAGCGCCCAGCGCAACGCAGCCTCGTCGTGGGCGGGCAGCCACGCGGGATCCGCGACGGTAGCGCGCATCAACGTGAGCTCGCGCTCCTGCAGCTCGCGCAACAGGGGAGGCCGACGCGCGCCGCCATCATGGCCCACAGTGTTCGGCGACGCAGTGGAGTTCAGACGCGTTCCTGTGGTCGGGCGCGGACGCTTTGCAAGCGCAGCTCCGCGAGCGCCTCGCTGGAGTCGGGATTGCAAACCAACGCTTGCTCAAAGTGTCGCTGGGCATCTTGCACGCGGCCAGCGCGCGTGTGCACGCGACCCAAAAACAGATAGCCCTTGTCCAGCCGGGGCGACAGCTTGATGCCGTGCGCGATGTGCGCCCCTGCTTGCGCGCGCACGGCTTCGTCGTCGGGGGCGCATAGGTACATCGACCAACCGAGGTGGGCGTGAAATTCCCCCTCTTGGGGATAAAACGACACCGCCTCCATAAACTGCGCGCTCGCTTCTTCGTAGCGACCACTCTTGAGCAGTGCCTCGCCTTTTTTGAAGCGTCCCTCCGCGGTAAGGATGCGCGACAGGTCGTCGCTGATGCCAGCTTTGAGGCCGTCGTTGAGGCGGCGCACGTAGTCCGCGTGGCGCGCGGGATCGGTGAGCACCTCGTACGCTTGCTGCAAGTGTTGCGCGATTTGATCGGCGAGCGCGCGCGCGTCGGCTGGGACGTTGCCGCGCAGCCGGTCGGGGTGAATCTCGCGCGCCAGCGCATGGTAGGCGCGCCGAATCTCGTCGACAGCAGCGCTGCGCGATACCCCCAACATCTCAAACAGCGATTGGCGCTTTAGCGTGCGCGCGCGCTCGACAAGCTTGATGCGCAGGGCATCGCCGTCAGCGCCACCCGCGTCGTCGGTGCGGCGTTTGAGCGGAGGCGGGCGCGGCGCTGCGACGCCAGTGAGCGCGGCTGCAGCGAGCGCGTCGGGCAGCGGCGGCTTGACGTGTGCTTGCAGCGTCTCCGTCGCCAGCATGGTGTACAGCAACTGACGCGCGTGCGGCGGGCGCAAGGCACTGCGCTCGAGCACCTCGCGGGCGGTGCGGCGGCCATCCGCGAGCGCCAACATTTTGCGTTCATCCGCCTCCAAGCTGAGCTCTTGGAAACGCTGCGCGGGGTCGGGGTGCAGCAGCAGGTAACTGTCCCAAAACGGCTCGAGATATTGCTGAGTGGCAGCGTCGGTAACTTTGCGTCTTACACCTTCATAGACAATCGTAGCGATCGACATGTCGAGGTGAATAGTTTGCGTTGGCAATTCAATTTTTGCATTAAATTGAAAGTCACCGTCTGGCCACGCAAACACATCGAACAACTTCTGTTCGAGCTGCAGCTGCAGGGCAAACACCAGGTTGTGGGGCGAGATGCAGCCCATCTCGATGAGCGTGGTGCCTTGCTGGCGGCCGGTGTCGCGCATCAGCAACAACGACTTTTCGCACTCCTCCTCCGAGATCATCTTCTCACGCACCAAGACACGCCCTAGGCATTCACTCATCAAATTCGATTTGATGAAGATGGGATAGCCTTCTTTAAGGTACAGTATTTTTTTGTGGCTGTCCTTTTTCAGCAGCAGCGCACCGGTGGCGCGGTTGCGATAAAGCGCCGCCAACACCTCTGCGAACCGGCGTTGCTTCAGATTGCCCTTGAGCGCGCTGACGCTGACGTTTGTCGGCGCAGCACGCGCATCAGTTGTTTCTTGTTGCACCGTGCTTGGCTTCGCTGCCGGTGTCGCTCGCTCGCTGCCAAGGGCGTCGGCGACCGCGACGCGCAGCGCCTGCACTTCAAACGGTTTGTCGAAATATGCCAGGACACCGAGCTTGTCTGCCGCCATGCGCTTGTGGCGTTGGCCGCGATAGATCCCCGAGATCGCGATAACGGCGACGTGCTCGCCACCCGGCAGCCGTCGCAAGCCTTCGATGAGCTCAAAGCCGCCAAGACCGGGCAGCAAGATGTCGGTGACGAGCAGGTCAGGCAAGCGTCGGGTCAGCGCCTTGAGCGCGGCATCGCCATCGCCCTCGACCACGACCTGAAAGCCGTCGTTTTCCAGGGCGTCGCGCAGCAGGGCCTGGATGCCTTTGTCGTCCTCCACCACCACTGCCGTCTTGGGTGCCATAGACGCGAGACCCTAGTGCTGTCGGCGCGAAGTTCGTAGGGGGTTTCGCGCAGTCGCTTTGCTGGACGAAGTGCTGCACGCACCATGCGTCGTGTGCGAGGCAGATGCCGACGGCGGCCGCGGTCGTAGTATGATGCAGCGATGAGTCGCTTCATCGACCTGCTCGCCGTGGAGGGTCCCGATCGGGGCATGCGTTACACGGTCGAAGAGGGCAGCTATCGTGTCTTTGCGCGCGGGCAAGATGAAGCCAGCAGCACGCTGATGATGACGCCGGAGGGCGACCGTGCGCTCGAGCGCGCGCAAGAGCTGCTCGTGAACGATGTGTTGAGCCAAAGCGCGCGCGGCACCCGCACCCACCTCAAAAAGCGCGGTCCCGACATCGTGCTCAAAGACGGCAGCGTGTCGCGCACCCACGCCATGGTGTTCGTCGACAAACTAAGCGTGTCGGTCGCCGACCTCATGAGCACCAACGGCACCCGCCTCAACGGTGCACAGATCAAAGACGCCGAGATGAAGCCGGGCGACGTCATCCACATCGGCAAAACCAAGTTGGTGGTGGAAGATGGCTGACGTGTGGGTGAAGGACGCTTGTCCACCTCGCCGATCCGGCTTATGCGTCACACGATGAGCGCCCCCGCCGTACCCACTGACGAGGATCTCATGGATCGTTTTTGCGCGGGAGATACGCGGGCGTTTCAGGAGCTGTTTACACGCTTCGCGCCGCGGCTTTTGCGCTTCGCGCGCCCGATGGTCGGTGCTGCCCAAGCACCCGATGTGGTGCAAGTGGCGTTTTTGAAACTCCACGAAAATCGCCACCGTTACCGCAGCGGTGCGCGCGTTGCCTCGTGGTTGTTCACGATCGCACGCAACACCGCCCTCGACCATCTGCGCAGCGCTCCACGTCGCCGCGAGGTGCACGTCGAGCAAGGCCAAGCCGACGGCATCGCTGCCACCGTGCGTCACGATGTGTTGGCTGCAGACCGCGTGCGCGCCGCCGTCGACGCGCTGCCGGTCGAACAGCGCGAGGTGGTGCTGCTGCATTGGTTCGCTGACTTGCCGTTTGACGACGTGGCGCGGGTGCTAAAGTTGAGCCCGGTCGCGGTCCGCGCGCGCGCCCACCGCGCCTACGACAAGCTGCGGGTAGCGCTGGGCGATGTCGGCTTGCCGCAGCGCATCGATGAAGCAGGTGGCGCATGAGCGACCTTCCGACACGTCTTCCCGGTCGCGAGCCTGACGACGCGCTAGATCTTTTGAGTCTTGCGGCGGTGCGCGACCGCATCGTCGCCCACGTCGACAGCACGCAAGGTGCGTTTTTGCGACGCGGCGTGTTTGCGCGCGCCTGGCCGCTGCTGCTCGCCGTGTGTTGTGCGCTGATGACGCTCGCGTGGGGGCTCAACAAAGGCCACGCGGTCACGCCCTCTGCGGTGGTGGCCGTGTGCGCGATGGTGGTGGCGCTCGCAGCGGTGTGGCGCGCGCCCACCCATCCCGCGTCGAGTGAGCGCATCGCATCGGCAGCGTTGCTGCTTGCATGCGCCGCCATCGGTGTGGAGTTGGCGACGGTCCGATCGAGTGCAGGCCCGGCTGGTAGCGACGTCGCGTGCACGAGCGCTATCACGCTGCTCGCACTGCCCGCGGTGTTGTGTTGCGCTTGGTTTTTGCGGCGCGGCTTTGTGCCGGCACGCTCACTGCACGTCGTCAGCGTGGTGGCCGCGGGATTTTTGGCCTCGGCGGCGGCGGTGTGGACCGAATGCCCTGGCACGGCGCTTGGACATTTGGTGCGCGCGCATGCGGTGCTGCCGACGATGCTTGCGGCGCTGGTGTGGTGTGTGGCTGCGTGGTTGATTCGTCGCCCTACGGTTAGTTTGAATTCAACCTCGTCGAGTTCAGTGTAGAGAGTCGTTTTTTCGACGCCGTTGGGTTGCGGGCATTTGCTTTGTCCTCGTCCCCACAGTCGGCCAATCTCCACTGCGCTTGGCTGTGTTGGTTCGACGCCGTCCAACGTGCGGCCATGCAAGCCCCGCTCACAGATGAGGATCGTCGCCGCATCGCGTCGCCGCATCGCGTCGCCGCATCGCAAACATGAAACGGTCCGGCGTCGCCGATGTATCGTTGCGGCATGCGCTTGCTAGCCGCCATCTCCGTACTGTGTGTCCTTGCGAATGCATGCTCTTTCAAGTTCGAGCGCCTCAATGGCATCGAACCTGGCAGCGTCGTCGGTACCACGGTTGCCCTGGGCACCTTGCTCCCCTTCACGACCATTGCGGCGGACGGAACGAGTTTCGTCCGACGCGCGGACGGCAAGGGCGCCTTTCAAGTTGCGGGCCTGTTGGTCGGTCCGACCCTGCTGACGTTCAGTCGTGACAACACGGGCGACGGTATCGCTGGGCTTGGCGCCGTTCGCGCAGTACAGATGTTCCAAGCCGCAAATCCGCAAGGTCAAGACGCACTCGTCACAATCGACCTCGGTGACGTCGAGCTGTCGCCGACACATGCGGTGTCTGCGACCGTCACCGACGAAAACGGCGCACGCGTGTTTGGCGCACGCGTCTTCGTGGTGCGCGATAGCAGCGAGGGTGCGCTTGACGCAGCGGCCGAAGGCGAAAACGTCACCGACGTCGACGGCATCGCTGTCATCCCCGGCATCATTGCTGGCAACGTGTTGGTCGTCGCTGTCACCGACGACGCCATCAGCCAGCCGATCACCACCACCATCGCAGACGCCGCGGTCGCCGTCGCCTTGACGCTTCAGCCGATCCCCGCGCAAGGCGTCGTCGTCAACATCGCGGTGCGCGGCGCGCGTGCCGGCGCGGCGGTCAACGTCCAAGTCCACCCGGCAGACAAGCCCGGCGATATCGCAGCACAAATCGACGGGGTCATCGGTGCGGACGTGGGCGTGTCCCTGCCCGCAGGTGCGTACCGCGTGACGGCGGACGCTGCAGGCTTCAGTGGTTTTGGCGGGACCTTCGTCGTCGCTGCGGCCCGCGAAGACACGCGATGGCGGCTCATCATGCAGGCAGGCGACGTATGCGCAGCGCGTGATGTTCCCGCGGACCGCGATCACGACGGCCTCGACAACATCACCGCAGCCGCGCTCGAAGCGTGCGCCGCCACCTGCGAGACCGACGACGGCGCACTCGCGCGTGAAGCCT
>JAYTVG010000176.1:0-7404 GCA_043744135.1 Deltaproteobacteria bacterium
GATCGTCACGGGCATCTCGATGGCATCGACCGTCACCGGATCCGGTGGGCCCGTCGTGCGTGTCGGCAACACCACTTACGGCGACCCGAACAAGGAGAAGTTTACCGCGTCCACCGACGTCAAGCCCTATGCGGGTGGCAGCGCGGAGTTCAAACCGGCGCGCACGTCCACATTGAGCCGAGAGGCCCGCGTCAAGCGCGACTTCAAAGGGCGCTACCCCGCGGAGCTCGCGGCGCAAGGCACCGAGGGCAGCACGGTACTGCTACTCGACATCGGCAAAGACGGACTCGTGAAAAAAGCGCGCCTCGCAAAGTCCTCAGGCAGCGCCGCCCTTGACAAGCTCGCGTTAGAGTACATTTATAAATTCGTTTTTGAGCCGGCTGAAGTGGACGGCGAAAGAGTGGATTCCGTGCTTCGCTACACGTATAGTTTTCAAGTCT
Organism: Deltaproteobacteria bacterium; assembly: GCA_043744135.1. Classification (GTDB taxonomy): domain Bacteria; phylum Myxococcota; class UBA727; order UBA727; family VGSZ01; genus JAYTVG01. The sequence continues at coordinate 441 of JAYTVG010000176.1, forward strand.
ACGACTAGCGTGTCATAGCGGTGCTTTGGCGACCTCAGAGATCTGAGGGCGTGTTTTGCGCACATCGAAACACTCCATGTAAAACAGCACTTTGCCCGTTTTGAACGGGATGTCTCGTGCAACGCCCAAGACACAGTGCGTCACGTGACTACGCTGCTGTGTGGGAACACTTCCGCGCAGCATGCACGTTAACACCGCAACCAGTCCTCGTTCACCGCACCGCGCGTGCACTTGAAGGGAAAGAAGGCCGCTATGACCAACTACCGCACCACAGCCCCGTCAGGGAAAATTGCCAGCAACGCTGAAGGCGCCGTGGTCGCTCGGCGCGCGGAGTTGCAGGTGTCGTGGCGAGCCGCGCGCGCGACCGACAAGCTGTTTGCCGTCGATCGCCTGCTGAAGTCCGACGCGCTCGACAGCGTGCTTGAGGCCCGCATCGTCGCGGCGCACAGCGCGGTCAGGGCCGCGTGGGCGAGCGCGCGCGCTGCCAAGATCGCCGGCGCAGCGCTCGCTCAAAAGCAGCACGAGCTGGCGCTGATGATTGCGGAAGTTGAGCTTGACCGCGCGCTGGACGCGCCGGGCATGTTCGACGCGTTGTTTTCGATGGCCGAAACCTATTTGCGGCAGGTGCCGAGGGCTGCGGACACACCGACGTTTCAGGAACTGCTGCGTACGCGCGACGACGTTCGCCGCGCCGTGCTGCGCATCTTGCCGCCGGAGCTCGCAGCTTAGCGCAGCGCGTTGTCAACGCCCGTTCGCGTCTATGGGCCTGAACTTGTTGAAGTTGGTGGGCTTTGCTCGGCGCGCGCGTGCTGCACTGGGCTAAACGATCGGATCCCCCTAGACGTGCGCTGGCACACGCCTACATTGGCTTGGCACTCTCGCATTGCGAGTGCCAGACCTTCCTTCATTCCGGAGTCCACCATGAAGTTCAAGCCGCTCAACGACCGCGTCCTCATCAAGCGCACCGAAGGTGAAACCAAGACCGCTGGCGGCTTGTTCATCCCCGACAACGCCAAGGAGAAGCCACAAGAGGGCGAAGTGATTGCCGTCGGCGAAGGCCGACACCTCGAAAATGGCAAGATCCGCCCGCTTGAAGTCAAAAAGGGCGACAAGATTTTCTTCAAGAAGTGGAGTGGCACCGAGGTCACCATCGACGGCGCCGAGCACACCATCTTGCGCGAGGAAGAAATCCTCGGCGTGTGGAACTCTTAAGCGCGTCCCGTTCGAGTCAATCGGCTTCGTGTGCGCTGCCTTCGACGCTGCTCGCGTTGCCTCACTCACATTTTCTCCCCGATTCATCCCTGTCGACGTCAAACTGACGTCCCATCACGAGGTTTTTCATGTCTGCAAAAGAGATTCACTACAGCCAGCACGCCCGCAACGAAATCGCACGCGGCGTCAACACGCTCGCAAACGCTGTGCGCGTCACACTCGGTCCCAAGGGCCGTAACGTGATCATCAACAAGAGCTTCGGCAGCCCCACCGTCACCAAAGACGGCGTCACGGTCGCCAAAGAGATCGAGCTGGCGAACAAGTTTGAAAACATGGGCGCGCAGATGGTGAAGGAAGTCGCGTCAAAGACCTCCGACAAAGCCGGCGACGGCACCACCACCGCCACTGTGCTCGCGCAGTCGATCTACAACGAGGGCATCAAGCTGGTGGCGGCTGGCCACAACCCGATGGACCTCAAGCGCGGCATCGACAAGGCCGTGCTCAAGGTTGTTGAAGAGCTCAAAAAGCAGAGCAAGTCGACCAAGGACCACAAAGAGATCGCACAGGTCGGCACCATCTCTGCGAATGGCGACGAGAACATCGGCGAGATCATCGCTGAAGCCATGGAGCAGGTCGGCAAGGAAGGCGTCATCACGGTTGAAGAGGCCAAGTCGCTCGAGACCACTTTGGAAGTCGTCGAAGGCATGCAGTTTGACCGCGGCTACCTCTCTCCTTATTTCGTGACCAATGCCGAGCGCATGGAAGCGGTCATGGAAGAGCCGTACATCCTGATCTACGAAAAGAAGATCTCGAACCTCAAAGACTTCTTGCCGGTGCTTGAAGCCGTGCGCCAAGCGGGCAAGCCCTTGCTCGTCATCGCTGAAGAGGTCGAAGGCGAAGCGCTCGCTACCCTCGTCGTCAACAAACTGCGCGGCACGCTCAACGTGTGCACCGTCAAGGCACCGGGCTTCGGCGACCGCCGCAAGTCGATGCTGGAAGACATCGCCATCCTCACGGGCGGCAAGATGATCAGTGAAGACCTCGGCCAAAAGCTCGAAAACGTCACACTCAAGGACCTCGGTCAAGCCAAGCGCGTGGTGGTCAACAAGGACGACACCACCATCGTCGACGGCGTCGGCAAAAAGGCGGACATCCAGGCCCGCGTCAAGCAAATCCGCGCGCAGGTTGAAGAGACCACCTCGGACTACGACCGCGAGAAACTCGAAGAGCGCCTCGCGAAGTTGGTGGGCGGCGTTGCTGTCATCAACGTCGGCGCCGCGACCGAAGCTGAGATGAAAGAGAAAAAGGCACGCGTCGAAGACGCCCTGCACGCCACGCGCGCAGCGGTCGAAGAGGGTGTCGTCCCCGGCGGCGGTGTCGCATTGCTGCGCGCCTCACAGGTGCTCAACAAGCTTGAGACTGGTAACCCTGAGCAGGACTTCGGCGTCAAACTGCTCAAGCGTGCGTGCGAAGAGCCCATGCGTCAGATCGCGCAAAACGCGGGATGGGAAGGCTCAGTCGTCGTCAACAAGGTCCTCGAAGAAAAGGACAAGGCGTTTGGTTTCAACGCTCGCAGCGAGAAGTTTGAAGACCTCACCAAGGCTGGCGTCATCGACCCGACGAAGGTGTCGCGGACCGCACTGGAAAACGCCGCGTCGGTGGCAGGCCTGCTGCTCACGACCGAAGCAATGATCGCCAACAAGCCAGAGAAAAAAGAAGGCAAGGGTGGCGATGACCACGGTCACGACCACGGTGGCGGCGGCTACGGCGACGACATGGACTTTTAGTCGACGCTGGTAAGCGTTCAGACGCTTACTCTTGAAGCCCGGTTGGCCGCAGCGACGTCGTCGTTGGGTCCAGCCGGGTCTTTGTTTTTGGCGGCTACAACCGCCCCGGCGCAGCATTGGTTGTGAGACCCTGCGACTTCGCCGTGTGATGACGCAGTTTCGCAGCACGTCGCCGCCCGACAGCCGAGCTGTGCCGTGTAGATCTTTGCTGCTTTTTGGAGTGACGCGATGGCACCGCATATCGATTGGTTTCCGGGACATATGTCCACGGCGCGCAAAGAGGCGACCGAGACCATGCGCAAAACTGACGTCGTCATCGAAGTGTTGGACGCGCGTGCACCGCTGGCCAGCCGCAGTCCGATGATCGAAATGTTGCGCAAAGAAAACCAACGACCCGCGCTCAAGATCCTCAACAAGGCCGACATCGCAGACCCCGCGCGCACTGCGTTGTGGCTGGAGTTTTACAACGCGCAGCCGAGCACGCTTGCCATCGCGGTATCTGCGCAAAACGCCCGCGACGTGGCGCGCATCGTGAAGGCTGCGCAAACGCTCGCGCCCGCGTGCACCACCAAACTCAAGCCGCTGCGCATGATGATTTTGGGGGTACCAAACGTCGGCAAGTCCACCCTCATGAACACGCTGCTCAAAAGACGCATCGCGAAAGTTGGCGACGAGCCCGCCATCACCAAGCACCAGGCGCGACACCAACTCACGCCCACCAGCATTCTCGTCGACACGCCGGGCATGTTGTGGCCGCACGTCGAGCAAGACGCCGCCTACAAACTGGCCGCGACTCACAGCATTGGCAGAAACGCCTACGACGAAGAGAGCGTCGCGTTGTTTTTGGCGGGCTTGCTGTTGAAAAACCCCGGCGCACGCCTCGCAGAACGCTACGGCGCGCTGCCCGTCGATTGCGACGCACATGTGTTGCTCATGCACGTCGGCAAAAAGCGTGCGTTCGTGAAAGACACGTTGGCGCAGGCCGCTGCCGTCTTACTCAACGAGTTTCGCGCCGGCACGCTTGGACGCGTGACGCTCGAGGTGCCGTCGCTAAACGAGCGCTAGTTTCCGTCGACGGCGTGCTCCGCCAACTCCGCCAGCGTGACCACCTGGAGTGTCGCTTCATGCGTCGCCATCAACACCACCCGCGGTGCTTTTCCGGCGCGCTGTGCTTGCACCCAGCGCATCGCGCACAAACACCAACGTTGGCCGGGCTTGAGTCCTAAAAAGCCGTACTCGGGGCGCGGCGTCGACAGGTCGTTGCCGACGTCTTTCGAAAACGCCAAGAACTCTTCCGTTAACACCACGCACACGGTGTGCATGCCGACGTCATCGGGCCCGGTGTGGCAGCAGCCGGTGCGATAAAAGCCCGTCTTGGGCGCGTGGCTGCATGCGGTGAGCGCGCCACCAAACACGTTGCGTTGTGCCCCTGCCCCCTGCCCCTCGCCGTCGTCAAACATGCGCACCTCGTGCCCTGCGTGTGCCGCGTTTGCACGGCGGCCGCAAGCGTCCTTGCGCTACTCGCAGCGCTGCAGCGTCTGGTTGCACGCCTCGCCAACCGGACAGTCCGCGCTGTTGTCGCACGGTGTCTCTCCTGCCACTGCCACCTCGGCGACGAGCGGTGCTGCGACGCGAAACTCCACGCACCCCTGGGCGGTGATGGTGTTGTCGGCGGTGAAGCGGATGATTTTGCCGTTGGGGAAGCCCGTCACACCCGAGTTGATGATCTCGGTGATCACCTCAGCGGGCACGGTGGCGCTCCCTGTGTCTGGAAATTCGCAGCGCAACGACAGCGGGGACAGTCCGTGCTGATCGACGCTGAGCTCGACGCCCACCGACGTGCGCGCGCCAGCCGGTGCGGCCGCCCACGTCACTGCGAGCGGTTGGTCTGGCGTCAACAACCACGCAGGCGACTGCACGAACGGCTCGCCGCCCACGCCGTGCAGCGACAGCGCGCCAATGCCGTTGCCACCTTCGACGCGCACGCGCACGGTCTCGCCCACAACGTACGGCGGGTTGTCGACGTTGGTTGCGAAATAGCCGTTGCTAGGCGGCCGCGCGTCCATCGACACCATGGTCGTGAGCCCGTCGATTGCGATTGCACCGACATCGAGCTGGCGCGGAAACGGGATGCATGTGCCGTCGGTGCCGCAGGTCTCGCCCGACACGCACGCGGGATTGCACGACAACGTCACGCGGCGCAGCAGCTGGCAGGTGCCGTCGTCGGCGACGATGGTGGGCACGGCGGTCGGCACCACACCGTCGCTGATGGCGGCCTGCACCACGCCGAATCGATCTTGCGCCTCGACGTTGATGTTGCCGACACGATCGGCATCGGCGCAGCGCCCTGCGAGAGGCACCGTCGCGGGGTCGGGCAGCTCGCCTTCTCCTTCACCCTCTCCCTCTCCTTCGCCCTCGCCCTCTCCTTCGCCCTCGCCTTCTCCTTCGCCTTCAGCTGGTGCGGGCGAGCATGCGGCGGCACTGAGTAACGCACACAGCAACAACATGGACGAGGTCACGAGGCTAGCGCGGGTCATGGGTTCACTCCGTCGTAGTATTCAGGGGCGCCGTCGATGCCGATATGGACCGCGAACAGGTTCGCGCCGTTTCGGTCCGCAACGTACAACAGATCGCGCGCGAAGCCGCCGGCGCCGCGGCCCCACTTCACGTTTGGGATCCACTGCGACGGCAAGGTCACGAGCGGCACGATGTTGCCAACCACGTCGATGCGGTAGATGCCGCCGACGATGAACTCGGTCGCGTAGACATTGCCGCACACGTCGACGCCAAGGCCATCGATGCCCCCGGGCCCACCACCAAAGCCAAACGTCGCGCTGGCGCACGACAAGTCCGCGCCGTTGGTCACGCACACCCCAGCGAGGCACGCGTCGCCCGCCACGTGGCCTACGCAAGGCTCAGTGTTGCACCACAGCTCGATGGGCGCGCCGCCGTCGATCGTCGTGCAACTGCCCGCGGAACCAAACGACACGCAAGCGTCGCCGACGCTGGCGCCACCGCACCCGGGTACTACGTTTGGCACGAAGCCACCGCTTGCCACGCAGTCCACGACGTTGGCGAGCTGCCCGCACACGCCGGGGATGTTTCCCGTCGACGTTGTGCATGCATCGCCGAGCGCCAACCCCGCACAGACATCCACCGGCTCAGGCAACACGGAGCCGTTGGGGCGCGCGAACACGAACGCGGTGCCGAGGGCCCCCGGCGACGGGATGTCGACAGCGTACACACCGGAGCCTTCAAAACTTCCCACATAGATGCGTGAGGCATCGTTGCTGCAAGCGACCCCGTTTGCGCCCGTGAGGCCGATAGCGACGACCGTGAAGTCGCCGGTCAGCGTGTCGACGCGACGCACGCGACCCGCGTAGTTCTCCGCGAGATAGGCAAAACCGTCGGAACAGATGTCCATGCCGTTTGGATACAGCAAGCCTGACAGCACAGGCACGATGTTGCCGTCCGGACTGATGCGCATCAGTGCACCGGCGGTCACGTCGTTGGCCATGATGTCGCCGTTTGGGAGCACACCCATGCCTGCGATGTTGCCCACGTTTGGCACGAGCAGTTCGACGTCGCCGGCGATCGAGGTACGCACGAGGTTGAAGTTGGCGTCGATGGCGACGTTGCCGCCGGTGGCGTCAAACACGAAGTCTTCTGAGGTTGTGAAGCCCGTCAAGATGTCGACCGCGGGTGATAGCGGGAGCGAAGCGCAACGTGGGTCCTCTCCTTCTCCTTCTCCTTCTCCTTCTCCTTCGCCTTCACCTTCGCCTTCGCCTTCACCTTCTCCTTCGCCTTCACCTTCTCCTTCGCCTTCACCTTCACCTTCACCTTCACCTTCGCCTTCACCTTCACCTTCGCCTTCACCTTCGCCTTCGCCTTCACCTGCTGCGCGCACGCAGAGGCTCGACAGGCACGTGAGGCCCGCGTCGCAGGTTTGGTTGCCGTAGCAGGGA
>JAYTVG010000177.1:0-2271 GCA_043744135.1 Deltaproteobacteria bacterium
CAAATCAACCTCGACACCGCGCGGTGCGATGCTGTGGTTGGCGGCACCAACGGATGTGGATCGCGGTTTTGCACTTGTGACACGACGCGCTGCGATGTACTCGCGCCGCGTCAGGCGATGCACGCGCGCCAATGGTTGGCGAGCGTTTGTTTGGCCCTTGCCGGTCGCGGCGGGCGCAATGAATGATGGGGTCGGGCAATGGCTCAGATCTTTCCGAAGTGGACCAATGACATCCCGCGCGTGGGCACGCCTCTCGTCGGCGTGCTCGGTGCGTGCGCCATCTTCGCCCTGTGGTTTTGGGGCTCCCCGAAGCACACCGACGTCGGCTACGCACCCGTGCAACCGATCGCGTATAGCCACAAACTGCACGCTGGCGACTTGGGCCTCGACTGTCGCTACTGCCACTACAACGTCGACAAGAGCCAACACGCCGGCGTGCCACCGACGCAAGTCTGCATGAACTGTCACCGGCAAGTGAAGACCGACTCGACGCTGTTGTCGCCGCTGCGCACGAGTTGGGGCGACGGCAAACCTGAGCATGACGGCGGTGCCATCCCGTGGGTGCGCGTGCACAAGATCGGCGACTACGCGTACTTCAACCACTCCGCCCATGTGCAGTTGGGCGTCGGCGAAAACCGCGCCGCGGTCGGCTGCGTCGAGTGCCATGGCCGCGTCGATGAGATGCAAGTCGTGCGGCAACAACAGCCGTTGTCGATGAGCTGGTGCTTGGAGTGTCACAACGATCCCGCGTCGCACCTGCGTCCGGTCGACCAGCTCACCAACATGCAGTGGCAAGCGGACGCGGCGTGGAGCGAGAAGGCTAAGCGCATCGCCGAGTCGCTTGATCCCCCTGGCCGCACCACGGGTGTGCGTCAGCACAAAACCGACGCACAAGGCAACACCATCACCATTAACCGCGCCACCGCGAGTTGCACAGGTTGCCACCGCTAGCTGCGCGTCTTCACCGTTCACCGACCCTGCAAGTGAGCAATCGAATTTCTGTTTTCGCATTTGGATGATTGGACGAGGACATCATGAAGCGCGATCCCCTGCTTCCCCTGCGCACCCGTATCGCTGACGAACAGGCGAACGGTCCGAGCTTTTGGCGTTCGCGCGAGCACAAAGATGGTGCGCTCGACGTCAATGAGGGTGAATTTCCCACGGGCACGGACGCACCGACGGCGCTTCAGCGTCGCGACGTGCTCAAGCTCGCGGGCGCGTCGGTGGCCCTCGCAGGCGCCAGCGCGTGCGTGCGCCGCCCCGAAGAACACATCCTGCCGTACACGCATCAGCCGGAAGAGGTGATTGCGGGCATCCCGAACTTTTACGCGACGGCGCAGCCGCGCTCCGATGGTGCCGTGGGCTTGGTCGTGGAGGCGCACGAAGGCCGCCCGACAAAAATCGAAGGCAACGCACTTCACCCCGGCAGCCTCGGCGCCTCAGACGTGTGGGCACAAGCTGAGATCTTGAAGCTGTACGATCCCGACCGCGCGCGCTCACCCATCACCGGTGGCAAGGGCGTCAACTGGAGCGACTGGGACGCGTTTGCTGCCAAACACTTCGCCGCCGCACAGGGCTTGGCGTTTTTGCTCGAGGACGACAGCAGCGCCACGGTCGAACGCCTGCTCGCCAAGGTACCAAGCGCGCAGCTCTTCCGCTTTGACCCGCTGTCTGCAGCGAACTCACGCGCCGCGACTGAACTGGTGTTTGGCAAGGCGACCCGCGCGCACTTCGACCTCGGCAAAGCAAAGGCCGTGTTCGCGCTCGATTCAAACTTTTTGGTCGAAGGCCCCGACCACATTCGCATGGCGAAGCAGTGGGGCCAGTCGCGCAAGAGCAAGGACCTCAAAGAGGCGCGCTCGATGAGCCGGTTGTACGTCGCTGAAGGCGTGTTTACGCCGACCGGCGCGTCGGCAGACCACCGTGTGCGCATCGCGTCTTCGTACGGCAAGGCAATCCTGCAAGCGCTCGTGGGCGAACTCGCGAAAAACGGCGTCACCGTTGCGGGCGCGTCCAGCGGTGCAGCACCGGCAGGCACCGACAAACTGCTTGCCGCGGCCGCCAAGGACCTCGCCAAAGGCGGCGTCGTGTTGGTCGGCGAGCGTCAACCGATCGCTGTGCACGCGTTGGCGATGGCCATCAACGTCGCGACGGGTGCGCAAGCGGCGGGCGTGTTGAGCGTCACGGTGCCAACGACGGACCAGCGCGCCAGCGGCGACCTCGAAGCGCTCACAAAGGCACTCGACAACAAGGCGATTCAAACGCTGGTGA
>JAYTVG010000178.1:0-7357 GCA_043744135.1 Deltaproteobacteria bacterium
GGTGCAACCATAGACACTGCCGAGCAGCACGGCGTCGCCGGACTGCAGCACGCTGAGCAGCATTGTCGAGATGGCGCCCATGCCGGAGCCAAAAATCAAACAGCCAACGGTGGGCTCACGCTCATCTTCTCGCAGTGCTTTTTCGATCACATGGTGCGCCTCGAGCTGAAACAACACGCGCTCCAGGTACTCGGTGGTGGGGTTTCCTAGGCGCGTGTAGATGCGCGCATATGGCCGCTCACCTCCCTTGGACACGCCCAAGAAACGGTCCGCGCCGTCCTTGACGTTTTTAAACGCGAACGTGCTCTTTTGGTGGATTGGCGGCAAGCCGATCCCGGTCGCGAGCGTGCGAAAGGTCTGCGCGTCGAGCTGTTTGTCCTCGTCACGGACCCAGGCGTCTTTGCGTGCGCGCCACTGACGGTAGCCTTCGAAGCGTTGCTGTAGGCGCGAGATCGTCATGTCATCTCCGAGGGTGTGAGCTGCGCTGGCGCACGGTTTGTCGCGGTGACGCGCCGGCTTGAACCAGCGGCATAGCACGGCGGCGTCGCGTGCAGCCGGGCGCGCTAGCCCGACGCACGCTGCCGAACCGTTGCACTGTTTTTCGCGTTTGCAGTCCACGAGGGTGTTCGCTTCAGCGATTCATCGACCCGTGGGAGATGAACAATGCCATCACGCCGACGTCACCAACGGTCTTTGCTGCCGCGACCACCACGGTCTGAGCCTCCGCCGCGCTCGTCGCGCTCGCCACGGTCGCTGCGGTCGCGTTCGCGGCGTTGCTGGCTGCGATCTGGCGTTGCGGGCGCTGCGTCGGCGAAGCCTGCAGGAGGCCCCCGGTCTGCGTAGCCGCCGCCGCGCGGGGGCGGTCGATCGCTAAATCCACCCGCGGGGCGGTCAAACGATCGCGGCCCTCGAGGCGGGCCACCCGGGCCACCGGCGCCGCGTTCACGCGCTTCGTTCACCGTGAGCGCGCGCCCGTCCACCATTTGCCCGTTGAGCGCTTCCGTCGCTTTCTGCGCCATCAGCGCGGTGGCCATCTCGACAAAGCCAAAGCCACGCGACCGCCCGGTTTCGCGATCGAGCACGACGCTGGCGCCGGTGACCTCGCCGTACGCGCCAAACGCATCGCGCAATTGTTGCTCACCCATGGAGTAGGGAAGATTTCCGACGTAAAGGCGATTTCCCACGGGGTCCTCGGGTGGCTTGTGCGGCGCTGCGATGCCGCGTTTACACGACTGTAAACCAACGCCTTGCATTGTTCACCTGGCGTCATCTTCAGACTGTGTCTGAGACAGCTGCGTGCGGTGCGCAACCGGCGACGTGGTAGTCTCGCGCATGGTGGCACGAACTCCCAAGCGCGTGATGGTGGTGGAGGACGAGCCCACCCTGCAGCGCATTTTTGGCTCGCTGCTGATCGACGCCGGGCACGACGTCGTCGCGGTCGGCACCGCCGAAGAAGCGCTCGCGCGCATCAAAGATCCCTCCGCACCGCAAACTGACGTGGTGCTGTGCGACAAAAACCTGCCCGGCATGGACGGTGTGGCGCTGCTCGTGGCGCTGCAGTCGGTGCCGAGCGCGCCGCGTTTTGTCCTCGCCACCGGCTACCCGAGCCGCGACAGCGCGCTCGCCTGTCTGCGTGCGCGAGCGGACGGCTATTTGGTCAAGCCGTTTCGCTCTCTCGCGGTCGCATCGGACGCGGTGACGGCGTTGTGCAACGCCAACGTCCACGCGTACAAGACGCGCGTGGAATTGGCGTGGGCGATAGCCGCAGCAGTCGAGGGTACGCCGATGCGCTTGCCCGGCAGCATCACCATCGTTCACGATCTCGAGGAAGCTCACGCACGCCACTTGGGCGTCGCGCTCGCCGACGTCGGTGTGCTGCTGTCGGTGGCCGAGGACACGGCGACGACGGTCGGACCGGTCGCGTTGTTGGCGACCAGCGTCGAACAGCTCGTGCAGTGGCGCGCCAAATATCCCATGGCGCCCGCCGTGTTGTGCAGCGCCGCGGCACCACTCGCGTCGATCATCGAGCTCATCAGTATCGGCGGTGGTGCCTTGGCCGCAGTGTCGACGTTGAATGAGCCTGCATGACGCGCGCCGTTGCCCTTGCCGTCGTGTTGTTGCTCGCGATCGGCGCCGCCGCGTATCTGACGTATCAACACGCGTTTGACACCACGGGACCCAGCGCACCGGTCATCGTGCTCAGCGATGCCGTCGACGGCGGCGTCGACAAGCCGGCGCCGAACGTCGACGGCGGCCTCGTGCCGGCCGCACACGCGCTGCGCGCTGCGCTGACGCAAGTGCGCGGCGCGGTCAGCGTCCAAAACGGCGACGGCGTGTGGAGTCCAGCGGTGGTCGGCGCCGTGCTCGATGCTGACGGCGGTGTGCGCACTGGCCGAAACGCCGAGGCACTCGTGCAGATGGGCAACGGCGTGCAGGTGCGCCTGTCGCCGCGCTCCGAGTTCACGGTGCGCGAGTTGTCCGCGCAAGTGTCACGCATCCGGCTCGAAGAGGGTCACGTCACCGCCACCGTCGACGTCGGCGGCAAGCGCCGCTTAAGTGTCGCCGCCAAGGGCAGCGGCGCAGAAGTGGAAAGTGGCGATGGTCAGTTCGGCGTCGTCACCGACGGCCGCGGCCAACTCGCGGTCGCCACCACCACGGGTCAAGTGCAGCTGAAGTCGGCGGGCCGCAGCGTCACCGTGGCTGCTGGCGAGACCAGCGTCGCCGCGCGCGACGCCGCGCCCACGGCACCAGCGCAGATCCCGTCGACGTTGTTTTTGAAGATCGCTGCGGGTGCCGACAGGACCAACCAGTTGTCGACCACGGTCAACGGCACGACGGCACCCGGCGCGTTGGTCCACGTCAACGACGCTGCCACCACCGCCGATGCGCAGGGGCGCTTTAGCGTGAAGTTGCCGCTCGTCGATGGCAAAAACGCCGTCAACGTCGACGTCACCGATGCGGGGGGTCGCACGCAGCAGCTGACGACGCGCAACGTCACAGTCGATCGTCAAAAGCCAAAGATCGAAGCTGCCACGCAATGGGGCAACGCGCCGTAACCGCGCTGTGCCGCGACCACCGTGCGCGCGCCCTCAGCGCTCAGTGTGCCGCGGACGCCAGCGCCCCAAACGACGGACCGGCGTCGTGATAGGCGCCGATGTGCCAAAAATTGCGCGGGTCAGTGTTTAATGTGAGCACGTCGCCGTTGCGCCGAAGCGCACTGGTGGCGTGCTCGTGGCGCAACGTGAAGTCAAACGTGACGGACGCTGCGTCTGCGTTGGTGGTGCGAAACGCTAACGCCTCGGTGCTCCAGTCGTCGAAGTCGCCGATGTGGTGCCAGCCGATACCACGCCCGTCGATCGCTTGTTCTTTGAGCTGGTACAAGCCAAACGCGTTGCCGCCGGTTGCGAATTTCTGTTGGTGCATCCACAGCCGACCTCCGATGCGCGCGCTCGGTGCGGTACTGGCGTTGACGTCGCTGCCGAAGCCTTCGAGATCTGGCGCCAAGATGGCGTAGTGGTTGTCGTCGCGCGTGGCGGGCACGTAGGTGTATGCGACGTCTTTTTCGTCGGGCTCCTTTGGGTCGTCCTGCAACACCAACTGCGCATTGTGGACGGCGAACTTGCTGCGCTTCACCTCGCCAGTTTTACGAAAGCGCAGCTCGAGTGATTCACCGCTGACTTTCCAATCAAAGCTGTTGGTGTTGTTCATGCCGATTTTGCCATAGCGATACAGGCCGATGCCGCTGTCGTGAAAAAAGTAGAAGCGTACGGGATCGTCGGGCTGTGTCGACGTCGGGGTGCGCGACCACAACCCTACGATCGGCGACGCCGCAGCGGTGTGCAGCCGCCACCAGCCCAGACAGATCACGCTGAGCAAACCGAGCCCGACAAGAGCATTGATGCGCATGCCGCGATTGTAGCGTGCGACCACCGACAACGCACCAAGCAGCCGCGAAAGTTTATGTTTCATCTCCGAAGGTCGATGAAGTTGGGTGATCTACGTCGACGAGCAGCGCGCACGTCGCAACCAAACAAACGCATCAGCTCAGCTCAGCTCAGCTCAGCTCAGCTCAGCTCAGCTCAGCTCAGCTCAGATGCAGCGCCTGCCGTGCGGCTGGGAACACCAAGCGAAAGCTGGTGCCTTTTGAAACTACGCTGTTGAAGTGCACCTTGCCGCCGTGGTCCTCGACAATGCGATGCACGATCGACAAGCCCATGCCCCGATGACCCTTAGACGCGCGGGTGGTGAAAAATGGCTCGTACAAGCGATCGTACAAATGTTCGGGCACGCCGTGGCCGTTGTCGTGCACATCAATCTTCACCAACTTGCCGTCGACGCTTTCGGTGGTCAGCGTGAGAGTTCCACCGTCGGGCATGGCGTCTTTGGCGTTGGTGAGCAGCTGCATGACGGCCTGCTGCAGGTCCGCGGCGTTGCCGTTGATCTTTGGCAAGTCGCGGCCCAGCTGTTTTTTGACGGAGATGCGCTGAGCGATAATCGGGCGCGCCAACAACGCCAGCGCCGCCTCGACGAGACCGTTGACGTCGACGGCGCCCTGCGCTTGCGCACCTTGTAGTTGCGACAGCTTCAGCAGCGATTCGACGATATCGCGGATGCGCAGTGCTTCGCGCTCGATGTCTTGCAAATGTCCACGCACACGCGCGTCGGGTTTGTCGAGGCGCAACAACGCGAGCTGCGCGCTGCCGAGCACGGCCGCGAGCGGGTTGTTGATCTCGTGCGCCACGCCAGCACCAAGCTCGCCCACCGCCGCCATCTTTTGACTTTGAATCAGCTGCCCCTGCGCGTCTTTGAGTTCGCGGGTGCGATCGTCGACCTTGTGTTTGAGCTCGGTGTTGAAGCTGTGCAGTTGGCTCGTGTACGCGTCGATGTCGTCGGCCATGCGATTGAAGGTAGCGCCTAGCGCGCCAATTTCGTCGTTGCCAAAAGCCGGGGCCCGCACGCCCTCGCCGCGATCTTTTCGTCCAAACTGCTGCACGATGCGCGTCAGGACTTCGAGGGGGCGGGCGATGCCGCGCGCGAGCGTGAGGCCGGCGACCAGCGCCATCACCAGCGCCGTTAACACCCAAAACGCGGTGCGCTGCGACAACGCAGCAACGGGGGCGAGCGCAAGTGCTTTGTCGCGTTTGACAACCACGCCCCACGTGCCGCCATCAGCCGACGCCAAGCGCGGTGCGCGGGCGTACGCGGCGAGCTGACCACCGGACTCAGGCAGCGTCGCGGACGCAGCAGCCTGCGGGTCTAACAGCGCGCGCGCACCCGCATCTGCGCTCAAGTCTGTCCGCACGAGCGCAGCGTCGCGGGAGCTATGACAAACGGCGCGGCTTTGAAGATCCAACAAATACGCGGTGAGTCCGTCGTCGCTGCATTGCGCGAAGCGCGCGTTGAGGTTGCGCAACGATAACTCGGCCGCCACCACCCACGGCTTCGCATGGCCGGCTTTGTCGACCGGTCCCGGCACGCGCACGGCAAGCACCACCAACGGCGTGCCACGCGCGGCGTCGACGTAAGGGACGCCGATCGCTTTGCCGGCGCTGAGGGCCTCCGCGAGCGGGATGTGCTGCGCGAACGCTTCGATCGAGCTGTGTGGGAACGCGTCGTGGTCGACCAACCCGGCTTCCGTGCCGACGGTGCTTTGATACACAGCGGGCAGCACGGATTCGCCAGTGTCGCCGTCGACGAGTGCGACGGCGGCGCGAGCGGCGTCGGCACGGTACACGACCCAAAGCGCGCCCGAGATCTCCGCAGGGGTAAGCTCGCCAAGGTTGAGCGTCGCCGCCTGGCGCAGATCGTCAAGCGCGCCAACGATGGCGTCTTGGGCCAATTCGCTAAGGTGGCGGGCCTCGGCCTCGAGCGTGTCGTTGGTGGCCTGTGTGACCGCGGCGCGCGCGAGCACCACGCTCGTGATGCCGCTGACGGCCACAGGCACGACCGCGACAAACAAAAGTACCAACAGGATCTTTAAAGAGACACGCATCCGCGCGATGACTCTACGCCATGACGCGAAGGAATCCGACAAAGCTCACCCACGTCGACGCCAACGGCACGCTGCGTATGGTGAGCGTCACCGACAAACCAGCCACGGCACGTAGTGCAAGCGCGGCCGCGACGCTCGTGTGCACGCGCGCTACTCGAGACGCGATCTGGGCCGGCACCGGGAAAAAGGGCGACGCCATTGGCGCGGCGCGCATCGCGGGCATCATGGCAGCCAAGCGCACCGGCGAGTTGATCCCGCTGTGCCATCCGCTCGCCCTCAGCGATGTCGACGTGCAGTTTCGCAAGGTCGCGAGCGGCATCGCGATCGCCGTGACGTGCGAGACCGTCGGGCCGACCGGCGTTGAGATGGAGGCGATGACGGCGTGTGCAGTCGCGGGCCTGACGCTGTACGACATGGCCAAAAGCGTAGAGCGAGGCATGACGCTGACGCAGCTGCAGTTGACGCACAAACGCGGCGGCGCTTCGGGGCTATGGACGCGCGCAAACGCACTCAAGATGCCAGCACGCGCTTCAGCGACACCGTCGGCTAAACCGCGTCGGGCCCGTTCATGACGACGTGCGCCACAGCCAAAGCCGTGCTCCGACAAAAAGCCCTGGCGTACCCTGGTGTGCGCGAGGATCACCCGTGGGGGCACGATGCGTTTAAGGTCAACGAGAAGGTGTTCTTGTTTCTGGGAGGCACCACGGGCACGCGTGAGGGGCTGTCGTTGAGCGTGAAGTTGCCGGTCAAGGCCCAGCTCGCGCTCGAGCTGCCGTTTTGCGAACCCACGGGCTACGGCATGGGCAAGCACGGTTGGGTGTCGGCTGAGTTTTCGGAAGGGGACTTCGTGCCGGTGGACTTGCTCATCGACTGGCTCGACGAGAGCTTTCGCGCCATCGCCCCCAAGCGCGTGGTGGCCGCGTTGCCGGTTGCTCGGCTGTCGATCGCGGCGCGCAAACCGCCTCCCGAAATCAGCCGCTCGACGACGCTGGTTCGCGCCAAACCCGCGCAAAAAAAGCCTGCTCACACGCCGCCAGCGACCACGAAAAGGCGCAGCAAGCGTGCGACCAAACGATAGGCGATGCCGCCGCTAGCGCGCCTACAAGCTGACGCGCATCGCAACACCGACATCAAAGAGGTCGTTTGGTAACTCGAACCCTTGGCTGAGCGCTGGCACGCTTGCAACCGCAGGAATATCGATGCCCAACTTAAACTCGCCGACGCGGCCGTAGTGGACTGCGCCGAACACGTTGAGGGTCACATACGTGAGCAGCGTGTGTTGGATGTCGAGCCGCGACAGGAAGCTCAAATCCGAAAGATTGCCGAGGGTCGACAGCGTGATGCTGGTGTCGTTAAAGGACAGCG
>JAYTVG010000179.1:0-2262 GCA_043744135.1 Deltaproteobacteria bacterium
AGAGGTCTCGTTGTAACTGGTGACGGCAACGGGCACGTCGCCATCGTAGGCGATGCTGCTGGAGCACGTGTAGATGCGGCCCTCAACGTCGCATGCACCTGTTGGTGGAGCGGACGGCGCACCAGTGAAGTCTTCCACCAACGTCCAACCCAAATAGCGTTCCCCGTTGTAAAGGTGCGTGGTGCTGGAGACATGCGTGTCGGCAGCACCACCGCGCACTTCCTCTGCCGCTACACGCCCGTCCAGCAGCGAACGCACGACGTGTTTTTGGAAGGTGTCGTCATTGCAAAAGCGCTGGTCCAGGGGCGTGCCTCCGGTGGCAAACCGCAAGGTTTCCCATTGGTCCTCTTGAAGCACCTGGCCATCCACAACGTTGGCTAGGTATTCAAAGTGCTGCTCTTGGCCGTACGCCGTGGCCGTCACCTCCCAGTGCAGCAACATCCCATGCGAATCAAAGTCGATCCGAGACGTGCCCGTTGCTATTGATTCGATGGGGTCGGTGGCGAGCGTGCCATCGGTGCGCAATACCCACACCAGGGTGACGCGTTCCCCAGCGCGATCGACAGCGGGCTCACGCGTCGCTTGGTAGCTTGAGTATGTGGAGTCGCAATGGCTCGTGCCCATGGGGAGCGCGTCGCCCTCCCACACCATGACACTGCAGCCCTGACCGGGAGAAAACACATCGGCCGTAGGTGCGGGCATGGGAGCTGCGACGGGTGATAGGGGGGTGAGCGCCGTACACGGCTCAGCGACGCACCCGGTCGAGGGACAAACCATGGGGACAAACACGTCTTCGCTACAAGCAAGGAGCTGCAATGCAACAACAGCAGACGCGGCACGCAAAGCGATGGTTGTATAGCAGTTCATAGCGTGTATCCATGGTGTGTGAAAATGGCCTGAAACCGGTCGCGGGAGGTGGTCCCACTCACCGTGCCAATATTGGATCGCATCTGTGCGCGTAACATTTGGTGGGTGACATTGTTTGCACCAAGTGCGGCAAGACCAAATGCCAGTGCTCGTCCAGCGTTTGCGATGACAGTTTGGTGCGAGACAAATGGGTTGGTACCACCTCATATCCCCCTCTGCCAATGAACCTGGGACAGTCGGTTGAACTGTTTGAAACTCCGCGGGGCGTGACGGCGGATGACTTGGGAACGACACAATCGAACGGGAAAATGAACCCCGAGGTCTCAGCAAAACCGACCCGCCAACGGCACAGCGTCGACGTCAAACGCAGCGTCATCAGCCAGGCTCACGCGCTCGAAGCCAGCGCCGGCAGCGTTGTTGGTGAAATGCTGCGCCACAACGGCCTGTACGGGCGCAGCTCGCCGATTGTCGCCGTCGCCGAGCATGGTCCGGCAGGGTTTGGCGGGCCAGAAGCCGGGTCGCAAGGCGTCGCAAGGCGTCGCCATCGAAAGAGTCGAAGTCGCAGGCGCTGAAGCTGCAACGACGAGTGGCGTCGTCGCGGCGCAAGTTGCTGCAGGCCGAGGCCATCATCGAGATCCAAAAAAACGAAGTTCCCGGGAAATTCGTCAACGTCGACGACGCCAGCGCTTTGTGCCGCGAGTACGTCGACGGGTACAACAACACCCGCCGACACAGCGGCATCGCGTATTTGACGCCGGCCGAGGTCCACGCTGGCAAGACCGATGAGGCGCTTCGACGTCGTCACGAGGTCACGTTAGCTGCGATCGCAACGCATTCCGAGTTTGTGCGTGGGCTTCCTCATCGAGAGACGTTGGCGCCGGCAGTCTTCATCAACCCGCCGTCGCTGTCGATTCGCAGCTGCCACCATCCCCGTCGTGCTCGCCCTCGAAAACAGAGTCGGGGCTCGTCGAGGCCACCAGCCTCCGAGGAGGAGTCCGCACGCTTGGAGGCTGCGCACTGATTTCGCAAAGCGAGCGTGCCAAAGTCGTTGCCAGATTCCGCTTGGCGGCTGCGCCGGCTGACGCGTTTGGGTTGAGCAACAGCGATGGAATTTTAAGCGACGCGGTACAACGTCGCTGCGGGGCCGGGGCGAAGTGCCAAGTTTGTCGAGGCCACAAAAAACGCGACCCAGAACAAGCTCACGGGGGTGGGGGGTTTAGGGGGAGTCTTCCCCCTAATTCGAGCGCAGCGATATCGCTACGGGGCCGGGGCGAAGTGCCAAGATTGTCGAGGCCACAAAAAACGCGACCCAGAGCCAGCTCACGGGGGTTGGGGTTTTTAGGGGGAGTCTTCCCCCTAATTCGAGCGCAGCGATCCGGCTAGGTCGGGGTTCGA
>JAYTVG010000180.1:0-2261 GCA_043744135.1 Deltaproteobacteria bacterium
CACCACGGTGGCGGGCGCTAGCGATCGTGTGGACTCATCCACGGCGTCAAGCCGCACATCGCAAGGCAGCCGTTCGCCCAGATGCACTTCGACGTCGACACCATCGATCAGCACCGCGGTGGCGCAGCTTGATTGCGCGCTGACGACGACACCACCGCC
Source organism: Deltaproteobacteria bacterium (assembly GCA_043744135.1). Lineage (GTDB taxonomy): Bacteria > Myxococcota > UBA727 > UBA727 > VGSZ01 > JAYTVG01. Next base: position 160 of record JAYTVG010000180.1, read on the forward strand.
GGCCTGCAGGGCGCGCACCGAGAAGCGCTGCACGCTGCCAGCGTCGGCGATGCGATCGCCGGGTCCCGTCAGGTAGCCCGCCGGTCGCCCGCGCTGTAGCACCACGACGACCACATCGTCGACGAGGGTGCGATCGCCGCCTTGTACGCTGAGCTCAAACACCAGCCGCGCGGGCGCAAACGGCGCAGTAAAGGTCGGTGCCGCTGCCGACGGATTTGACAAGTTGACGGCGGGTCCTTGCACTTGCAGCCACGCGAAGCGCAGCGCGGCCGTCGACGCGCGTGAGGCCGCCGCCGACAGCGTGACGCGCGTGCCTGGCAAAACCTCAAGGTCGCTGCCCGCCGACGCGAACAAAAATCCCTCGGCTTGCGCGTCGGGCACCAGTCCGCCAAGCGGGTCGCCAGAGCTCGGGGTGCACGCGACCAGCGCCCACAATGCAGCCCCACACAACGCCGCAGCGCACAGCCGCGCAGCATACAACCGCGCAACACGCGACGGCGCGCGATGGGCAGCAGCGCCACCCTGGACGCGGAGATGACGCGGCTCGCGAATCATGACGCCATGCTACCCGCTTCGTGCATCGGGCGCTCGCTGCTACAACGGTCCCATGCAAAAAGGCACGAAGGCGCCGCTGGGTTGGTTGGTGATTGCGACGTGGTTTGGCGCGGGCTTGAGTCCCAAAGCCCCCGGCACGGTCGGATCGCTCGCGAGTTTACTGCTGTGGACGCCGCTGTTGTTGGCGCGCTGTCCGTGGTTTTTGTGGTTGCTGCTGTGCGCGGCGTTGTTTGCGCTCGGCACCATCGCCGCTGATGCCATTGTCAAATCGGGCGGCAAGCAAGACCCGCAGCTCGTCGTGATTGACGAGGTGGTTGGCGTCGGCGTGACCTTGCTGTGGGCGCCTGCGACGTGGTGGGCGGTGCTGGCTGCCTTTGTGTTGTTTCGCATCTTCGACATCGCAAAGCCCTGGCCCGTCAGCTTGGCGGATCGCCGCGTCAAGGGCGGCTTTGGCGTCATGCTCGACGATGTGGTGGCGGCTTGTTACGCGCTTTTGTGTATGCAACTGCTCATTCACGTCGTGGTGCCGCGGCTCGCGATGGTAGGAGGTTAGATGTCAACTTCACATGGATTGCGCATCGCGAGCTTGGCTATCGGCGACGAGTTGCTCGATGGGCGGGTGCTGGATGGAAACTCGCGCGACCTCGGCGACGCGCTCAGCGCCCTTGGCCTTGAACTCACGCAAGCGCGCGTCGTACCGGACAACCGCGCGCTCATTGTGTCGACGCTGACGCAACTCGCGCAGGTCGCCGACATCATCGTGACCTCGGGGGGCCTGGGCCCCACCAGCGACGACATCACCGGCGAGTGCATCGCACAGGCTGCGGGCACCACCATGCGCTTTGACGCTGCCGCGTTTGAAACCATCATCGCGATGTTCGCAGCGCGCGGCATCGACATGCCGGCGAGCAACCGCCGTCAAGCAGAGCTGCCGTTGACATCGCGAACGCTCGACAACAGCACGGGGACGGCGCCGGGGTTCGTGACCCCACTGGATGCTTGCGCGGTGTGGTCATTCCCGGGCGTGCCGCGCGAGTACCAGCACTTGATGCACACGCATCTGTTGCCGCATTTGATGGCGCGTTTGAAAGCCACCACGACGTTGGTGCGCCGCACCGCGCGCTCGCTGGGGTTGGCTGAAAGCGCCGTCGGTGAGCGGCTGGCGGCGTTTGAGACCGAGTTCCCCGATGTTCGCGTGCAGTACCGCGCGGCATTTCCCGAGGTGATCTTGCGCGTGGTGTTAGAGGGCAACGACGCAGCCGTGCTCAACGCGCGCGCCGACACGTTGATCGCCCGCGTCCGCGACGACGTCGGTACGTCGGTGTGGGGCATCGGCGATGAACCGCTTGAGCGCCGGTTGTTTGCGTTGTTGAACGAGCGTCACGAGACCATCGCGACCGCCGAGAGTTGCACCGCGGGATGGGTCGCCAAGCGCATCACCGACGTGCCCGGCAGCTCACAGGTCATGCGCGGTGGCGTTGTGTCGTACGACAACGCGATCAAAGAGGCGCTGCTGGGGGTCAAGCGCGCCACGCTTGAGGCCGTCG
>JAYTVG010000181.1:0-2254 GCA_043744135.1 Deltaproteobacteria bacterium
TCGGCGACCTCCGAGTGCACGATGCGGGTAGCGTTTGGATCGGCGACCACGACGCGCGCGACCTGCTCAACGCGTGCACCGGTCGCGACACTTGCCACCGTGTCTTTGTGTTGCGCGGCGTCGGATTGCACGCCGATGGTGGGATACGCAAACGACCCCGTCGCCGACGCGCGCGTGTTTTGCACATCGTTGCCGGCTGCGGTGTGAAGTGTTTGGACCTGGACGCGCGCCGTGGTCTGTTCGTCGTCGTCGTCGTCAGCTGAGATCAAGCCCTGCGCGTGCACTTGCTCGATTGCGACGGCCACTTCGCGCGTGCTGAGCATCGGCACCGCAGCGACGGCGCTGTCGGGCGCGGGCAACAACCCCTCCTCCACGGAGGTGAGCGTGGCCAACGACGGCGCGTCGCCACCGCGCAACAGTTTGTCGAACGCGACGGATGCCTGCAGCGATTGTTCAGGTGCCGCCACCCGCCGCGTCGGCACCGATCCGCGGTGCGCGTGCACAGCGTCGGCGTTGGTGGTGGTGACGGTCGGCTCCGGCTCGACCGGCGCGTCGTCGCCCTCAAACGCGACCTCCACGTCAAAGCTGCTGTGGTCGGCGTCAGACACGGAAGCGGGCGGGAGCGCGGTGACCGCCGCGACGAGCTCGACCAAAGCGGCGCGCAACGTCGACGCGTCGGCTTCTTCGGGTGCCGGCAACAAACGCCGGTGGCCGGTCGGCACGCGTTTGCCGTTGATGGCGACCACCTGCAAATCGCCTTCGACTTCGACGACCATCGTGACCGTGGCGTCATCGATACCGATGTCGCCGCGCGCACGCGGGTCAGGCGCGCGCAAGTGTGCGGTCGCGCCGAGGCGCGTGAGCGTCGCTAGGTCGCCTTTGACGCGCGTGCAAAATGTGCGGTGCGCATCCGCCAACGCCGCTACCAGCGACGCGCCATCGCTGACGTCGGGGAGCCACAACGTGCCGCAGCAGGCGAGCTCTTTGGGCAAAACGAACGCCAGCGCTTGCGACGAGCGCGCCGTGACGACGACGGGCCCGACCAACTCGCCGCCAAACACGCTCGACAGCTTCAACACGCTAGCGTCCAGCGTCAGCGGTTCAAGCGGATTGCTGCTTGTGCCCTCGGCGCCCAGTGCCGCGAGGGCCTCGTGAATCGAACCCATGCGCGATGGTATCCCAAGTTGTGGTGGCGAGAAATTTCATCGGCGTTGGGAGGTGAATCGTGACGTGACGTCTCGTGCGGCGCTGCGCTCAAGCCGATAGTTGGCGCATCGCTTCTGTCGCGGCACGGCGCACGCCTGCGTCCGGGTCGTTCGTGCACGTCCGCAGCTGGTGCGCATGGCGCTCGTCGCCATGGCGGTGCACGACGCACACCGCGATGCGCCGCGTCGTCGGCGACTTCGAATTCAACGCAGTTGTCGCGCACGCACACGCGACCGCGCCACCCACCGTCAGCAATGCGCACAACGCGGCTTGCTGCAGTTGCACGTCGTCGCTGGCGGCGAAGGTCGCGAGCGCGCTGAGCGCGAACGGTTGTTTTGCGCACGACGTCAACGCTGCGCACGCCGCGATGTGCAGCGCGTGCTGCGTCATCAGCCACGGCGTGATTGCACCGATGACGTCGACGTCACCGAAACTCGCGAGCGTCGTCAATGCAGCGCATGCAAGCGCGGTGTCCCCACTGCGTACGACGTCGGCGACGGCCGCTGCTGCGCCGCGGTGCTGCGGTGCGCGCAACGCCAACAGCACCAACAGCTGCGCGTCGACGTCACCGCTGCGCAAGTGCTTCACCAACACCGACGTCGCCACCGGCAGTGTGGCGAGCGCGTGCGCCATCGCCACACGCCGCGGCATGGCTGTGGACGCCGCGAATGTTTGCAGCACCATGAGCGGGACCAACTGCGCGGAATCCGACCCGTCGACCGCCCCAAGTGCGGCCACCGTGCGCGCCGCTTGCTGCGCCGTGAGGTCGCAACAGCCCCCGAGTTGGTCGAGCAGGACGTCCCGCACGACGTCGTCGCAGGGGGAGCCGTCGGGGGTGGGTGCGTGGACGTGCGGAGCGGTCATCGTCACCTCGGCGCTGCTGCGGCAGTCGTTCACCACAGCAAAGTTGTTCGATTTCGGCAAGCGCGGACCTTGACTTCAGCGGCCGTCGGTGGTCGAGTCGAAGAGCATTCCGACATAGCTCAGTTGGTAGAGCATGTGACTGTTAATCACAGGGTCCCTGGTTCGAGCCCAGGTGTCGGAGCCA
>JAYTVG010000182.1:0-7324 GCA_043744135.1 Deltaproteobacteria bacterium
CACGTCTTGTCGGCGCGGGCGAACGCTGCCGGATCGCCGAGCAAGCGCAACAGCACGCCGCGCTCCTGCAGGGAATCCGCGTAGGTCTCGATGGTGGAGGCGGTCAGTGCGGTGACGTCGACGGGCGCGAGATCGACCGGCAGCAAATGCCCGTCCGCACGCGCCAACATCAACAGCGACTCCACAAGATGGCTCAAGCGACTGAGATCGGACAGCGCGCCGGCGATGACATTTTGCTGGGCGTCGACGTCGGTCGCTGGATGCATGAGCGCTAACTCTAGGTTGCCCATCACCGCGGCGAGCGGGTGACGCAGCTCGTGCGAGGCGTCCGCAGTGAAACGCGTCAGACCCATCACCGACGTGTCGATGCGTGCGAGCATGGCGTTGACCGCGATGACCAGGCGCTGCACCTCGTCACCAGCGTCGACAGGCACGCTTAGGCGCTCAGACAGCCTGCGTTTGTCGTAGCGCTCGGCCAGCGCGATCACCTCGGCAATCGGCGCCAAAGCACGACGCGACAACACGACAAAGCCACCGACACCCACTGCGAGGGCGCTTGGCAACCCGAACACCAAGGCCCACAGCAAGTTGCGCGCGGCGTGCTGTTGATCGACGCGTTGATCGTCGCTGTCGTCGCCAGCGTGCGCGCCGGGACGCCGCTGCCAATCGGGTTGTGTCACCGCAAAAAACCACACCGCCGCGCCAAACAGCGACAGCGCGACCGCCAAGATGCCGCCCTGCCACAGCGCGAGCCGAAACACGATGGTGCTTTTGCCGGTGGTGCTCACGCTGCGCTCACCGCGGCGAGGCCAAGCGGTAGCCGACGCCGCGCACGGTCTCGATCAACGACGGCTCGCCGTCGACGTCCAAGCGCTGCCGCAGATGGCGGATGTGCACGTCGATGACGTTGGTATGCGGGTCGAATTGGGTGTCAAAGACGCGGTGGAAGATCATGCTACGGCTGACGACGTCACCTTGGTGGTCAGCCAAAAACAACAGCAGCGAAAACTGCCGCGCCGTCAGCTCGATCTCGACGCCGGCCCGGGTGGCACGATGGGCCGCGCGATCGAGCGTGAGGCTGCCGATCTGCAACACCGCAGGCGCGGAGCGGCGCGCGAGCGTCTTGATGCGCGCGATCAACTCCACAAAAGCAAACGGCTTCACGAGGTAGTCATCGGCACCGGCATCGAGGCCGCCGACGCGATCCTCCACGGTGTCCATCGCCGTCAACAACAGCACCCGCGTCGACGGTGCGGTTTGGCGCAGCTCCTTGATCCGCGGTGCCGTGTCCACGGGGATGCCGTTTTGGGCGGGTAGGTTGCGGTCGAGCACGACCACGTCATGGCGGCGCTTGGCGAGCAGGTCGAGCCCAGTGTCGAAATCCCCACACGCATCCACCACGAACCCTGCCCCGGTGAGGCCGCTGACGAGCGTCGCAGACAGCCGGACGTCGTCTTCGATGGTCAAGATGCGCAGGGTTGGCACGAGGACTTTTTAGCGCGTTCGCAGGGAGGAGGCGCGCGTTTGTCCGCACCAGCTGCGCAGTTCACGGAGTCTTCATGTCCAGTTTCGCCCTGCGCGTGTGCCGTTTTGCCCCCGATGGGGCTTTTCGCCTGGGTCAAACGGCCCCGCACCTGGGGCGGGTCGCCGCTGAAACGCAACGAACCCGGCGCCGGGCCGGGTTCGTTGCAAACCTGCTTGAAGACTCGCCTAGCGCAGGGCGTGCTTCGCCATGCGGTAGCGCAGCGCGTAGCGACTGATGCCTAGCAGCCTCGCGGAGGCGCTTTGGTTGCGGCCGGTGCGCTCAAGCGCCTGCAAAATCAGCGACTTCTCGACGGCGTCTAGATTCACTCCACCCACGGGGAGCTCAAACACATGCAGCGGGGTCACGACGGCAGAATCACGGACCATTTCAACAGCCATAGACATTGTGGCCTCCTTCTTCGAATCTGTCTAAAGCACCCGCCGTGCCAACGTGCGCACCCGCTTGCGCTACTGCTTGCGCAACTGCACCGCTCGGGCACACTGCCGCGCGGAGGATCCCATGCTGCTGCGCCTGTCCCTTTTCGCCGCGTTATTGACGCTTTCGCTGACCGCGTGCCCGCGCCCGACCACTTCTGGTGAAGGCGAAGGCGAAGGCGAAGGTGAGGGCGAAGGTGAGGGCGAGGGCGAGGGCGAGGGCGAAGGTGAGGGTGAGGGTGAGGGTGAGGGTGAGGGCGAGGGCGAAGGTGAAGGTGAGGGCGAAGGTGAAACCGTGTGCGACGACGGCCTCGACAACGACGCCAATACCTTCACCGATTGCCTCGACTTCGGTTGTAACGGCACCCTGACTGGCATCGTGAACGCCGCGTGCGCATACGGCAACGCGCAGATCCAAGACGTGCAGATGGGCACCGTGAGCGAAGGCAAGCAAGTGACCGTCGAAAACGTCTACGTCACCGCCGTCAAAGTCGCCGCGTCCGGCGCCACGTTGTTTTTGCAGGAGCCCGACGGCGAGACCATCGACGGCGTCGCCTACCCACGCCGTGCGGGCATCGCGTTTTTCACCCGTGGTGTCGATGTGGCGCAGTTTCCGTTGGTGCAAAACGCCGTCGTCGGTGACTGCCTGGTGGTGACCGCGTTGGTTGCTGACTTTAACGGTGGCACGCAGCTCAAGCGCCCTTTCACCGTCACCGCCGGGACTGGCTGCGGTGCTCAACCGGTGCCGTCGATCGTCGGCATCGTCGACATCGCCTCCGATCTCGACCTGACAACCGCAGACGTGCGCGAGCCTGGCTTACTCGCGGAGGAGTACGAAGGCGTGCTCGTGCAGCTCAACAACTTGCCGGTATCCGACGTCGTCGCCGCGGGTGGCTTTAACTTGAGCGATGGCACCGTGAAGTTGTTCGTCTCGCCGTTTTTATTCGATGGCGCGGGCCAGGTCGGCCAAAGCTACGCGTCGATCGTTGGCGTCGTGAACCAGTTCACTGATTTCGCCCTGCAACCCCGAAGCGCGAGCGATTTGGTGCTCGCGCCGTAAGGAAGGTCGATGCGTTGACCAGACGCGATGCAGTGGCCTCGCGGCACAATCAATGGAGCGGTGGCAAAGGAGCGGTGGCGATGTTTTCCGGCAAGGTTGTGATCGTGACGGGCGCGGGCAACGGCATCGGTCGGGCGGAGGCGTTGGCGTTTGCCGCAGCAGGCGCGAAAGTCGTCGTCAATGACGTCGGTGGCGCCCGCGACGGTGCTGGCAAAGACGCCAAGGCCGCCGACGCGGTGGTCGCTGAGATCAAAGCAGCGGGCGGCGACGCGACCGCGAGTTTCACGTCGGTCAGCGACCTCGACGGCGCCGAGATGATCGTGTGGACGGCGCTCAACAAATACCAGCGCGTCGACGTGCTCATCAACAACGCGGGGATTTTGCGCGACAAGGCACTGCTCAATATGTCGGTCGCGGACTGGGATGCGGTCATCGACGTCCACCTCAAGGGCAGCTTCTTGATGACGCGGGCGTTCGCGCGCGCCATCAAACAACAACCCCAAGGGGGCTCGGGCACCGCGATCGTCAACACGACATCGATGAGCGGCCTGCTCGGCAATTTTGGCCAAGCGAACTATTCCTCGGCGAAAGCCGGCTTATTCGGGCTCACGCGCACCACGTCGATTGAGCTGCAAAAGCTGGGCTGCCGCGTTAACGCGATAGCGCCGGTCGCGCTCACGCGCATGACGTCGGACATCGCGATGATGAGCGCCGTCAGCGCCGATGAGATGGGACCGCAGCACATAGCACCGGTGGTGTTGTGGTTGGCGTCTTCGCTCGCGCACGGCGTCAACGGCCGCGTGTTTGGCGTGCACGGCACCAAAGTGTTTGAGTACAGCATGGCGCAGTCTGCCGGCCTCGACGCGCCGCCAGCCGGGGGCTTGTGGACTCCAGAACTTCTGCAACGCAACTTGGCGCACATCGAGGCCGCATGAAAAATCATCTTGCCGCGGTGTCCGTGGTGGTGTTGTCGTCGACCGGCTGCGGGCCCGATGTGCGCAGCTTCGATCGTGGCGACGTCACCATCCACCAGATCGCCATGACCATCGCAAACGCCTGGGTCATTGACGCGCAAAGCGGCGGCACGCTGGTGGTCGACATCGGCGGCAAAAACGAAGCTGACGATCTGCTTGCGGGGCTCGACGCTGTGCGCGTCGACAAAGCCGCGGTCGACCTCGTCGTCATCACGCACGGGCACATGGATCATCTCGGCTGCGGCAAAGCGCTGCAGGCGCAATTGCAAGCACCCATCGCCGTCGGTGCCGCCGACGCGAAGCTCGCCAGCGACGGTGACTCACCGCTTGCGCCAACGCAAAACACCGAAGGTGCGCTGCTTGGGCCGTTTTTGGACTTGAGCTTCCCCAAGTTCACACCGGACGTGTTGCTCGGTGATCGCTTGCGCTTGGACGCGTACGGCATCGCCGGCGAAGTCGTCGCCGTGCCGGGGCACACCGCGGGCAGCGTCGCGGTGGTGCTCGATTCCGGTGACGCGTTCGTCGGTGACCTGGTGCGCGGCGTTGGCGAGGGCGATCGCGGAGCACACGAAGGGCGCTGCGAGACTCACTTCTTCTCGAACGATTTCAATGCCGATCGCGATCATATGGAAGCGTTGTTGGCGCGCGGCGTGACGTCGTTTTTTCCCGGCCATGGCCCGATGTTTGACGCCGCCACCGTGCGCGGTTGGCTGGAAGATTCAAGTGGTCACGCTGACGACGAGCGCGCCCGGCTCGCCGCTGACGCCCAGCCGTGACTCAACGGAAGCTCACCGTGAACACAACCGCGCACCCAAGCGTGACTTCAACCGCCAGCGAACGCTACGCGCCGTCGCCCGAGTTTGCGGTGCACGCGCGCGTCAACGCCGGCATGCAGACCGAGCTCGACGCCGCCGTGCAAGACCCGGTGGCCTACTGGGACGACGCGGCACGGGCGCTCGCTTGGGAAACACCTTGGACGTCGACACTGACGGGGGCGTTGCCGCACCCCAGCTGGTTTGCGGGCGGCACACTCAACGCCACCGTCAGCTGCTTGGACCGCCATGTGCGATCGTGGCGTAAGAATAAGGCCGCGATCGTGTGGGAGGGGGAGCCCGGCGAGGTCCGCACGCTCACTTACCAACAGCTGTTTGACGAGGTGTGCGCGTTTGCTGGCGCGTTGCGCAACCTGGGCGTGCAGACCGGCGATCGCGTGTGCATCTACCTACCGCTGGTGCCTGAGGCGGTGGTCGCCATGCTCGCGTGTGCGCGCTTGGGCGCGACCCACAGCGTCGTGTTTGGCGGCTTTTCTGCCGAGGCGCTGCGCGACCGCATCAACGACGCGAGCTGTAAAGTCGTCGTCACCGCGGATGGGGGCGTGCGTCGTGGCAACGTCGTAGCGCTCAAGGCGACCGTCGATAAGGCCCTGGACAACGGCGCCTGCCCGAGCGTCAGCCACGTCGTGGTGCTCAAGCGCGCAAACAATGCCGTCACGATGCACCAGCTTCGTGACGTGTGGTGGTCAGACGCCGTGCGTGACGTGGCGCCACAAACCGCCGCCACCATCGTCGACGCTGCACACCCGCTGTTCATTTTGTACACGTCGGGCACCACCGGCAAGCCCAAGGGCGTGGTGCACTGCACCGGTGGCTACCTGACGGGTGCTGCGCGGACCTTCTCGTGGGTGATGGACCACGTCGACGCCGACTTGTTTTGGTGCACCGCCGATGTCGGCTGGATCACCGGCCATAGCTACGTCGTGTACGGGCCGCTCGCGCACGGTGCGTCGATTTTTTTGTACGAAGGTGCACCTACGTACCCGGAGCCGGACCGATTTTGGCGCATGATCGCGCGCCACAAAATCAACGTGCTGTACACGGCGCCCACTGCCATCCGTACCTTCATGCGCCTCGGGGACGAGCACGTCCGCAAGCACGATCTGTCGTCGCTGCGCCTGCTCGGCAGCGTCGGCGAACCCATCAACCCCGAAGCATGGCGTTGGTACCATCACACCGTCGGTGGCGGGCGCTGTCCGATCGTCGACACCTGGTGGCAAACCGAAACCGGCAGCATCATGATGTCGCCCTTGCCCGGCCTCACACACGCCAAACCCGGCAGCTGCATGGGTGCGTTACCTGGCGTCAGCATCGACGTCGTCAATGCGGACGGCACGCCGGTCGCGCGCGGTGAGCAAGGCCTGCTCGTCATCAGCGCACCATGGCCATCGATGATGCGCACGGTGTGGGGCGACGACGCGCGCTTTGTGCAGACGTACTTCACGCAGGCGCGCGATCCACGCACAGGCGCGCCGCTGTACTTCACGGGTGATGGCGCGCGCCGCGATGTTGACGGAGACATCTGGGTCATCGGCCGCGTCGATGACGTCGTCAACGTCAGCGGGCATCGGCTCGGCACCGCCGAGGTCGAAAGCGCGCTGGTGCTGCACCACTGTGTCGCGGAGGCAGCGGTGGTGGGCAAACCCGACGACATTAAGGGGCAAGCCATCGTCGCGTTTGTCACACTCAAGGCCAGCGCCACGCCGTCCGCCGCGCTCATCGAGGAGCTCAAGCAGCAGGTGGCGACGGAGATCGGCGGCTTCGCGCGGCCCGACGCCATCCGCTGGGCAAACGCGCTGCCTAAGACGCGCTCTGGCAAAATCATGCGGCGGCTGCTGCGTGAACTTGCCACCACCGGCAGCATCACCGGCGACACCACCTCGCTTGAGGACCTCGGTGCGATTGCCGCCCTGCGCTTGGACGACGACGCGTAAGGCGGGTCACGGCAAGATGACGCCGATGCCGTCTTGCGCGAGCGCACCCCTGCCCGCCGACGCCGTGAGGATTTGCTCGTTGCTTGCGGGCATGAACGCGAGTTGGTTCGCGTACGCCGGCGTGCACGGCGCCAGTGCTGCAAATACGGCGCGCACGTCGTCGAGCTCGAGGCGGTTGCCTGCCGAGTCTGCGGTGTACAGCTCAAACACCAACACGCCGGGGGTGTTTGTGATCGGATGGGCGCGCTGCGGCAACCAAGCGAGCTCGCCGCCCCACCACACACGCGTCGACCGGGTGATGACGTTTGTGATGTAGTCGTCGTAGTCGAGGCCGGCGCCACCGGGCTGGTCGACGAGAAACTGAATGTGCGATGGGTATCGCAAGGTGTTTTGAAACGTGCACGCCGTCGTGAGCGGCGGCGTGACAGGCGCATCTCGCACCTGCGCGAGAAATTTCACGGTGCCGACTTGCGAGGCGAGGCGAGCGAAGTCGTCCAACGTCGTGAGCATAGGCAGCGACGCCAACTCGCCTTCACCTTCACCTTCGCCTTCACCTTCACCTTC